>CAZIGW010000227.1:0-44377 GCA_964538565.1 uncultured Hyphomicrobiales bacterium
CGCCGGGCTCAGATTGCGTGCCGGCGGCGAATTCGCCGCTGGCCGGGGCGCACCGCGGCCCGCCCGTTCGGCCGCGGCTCCCTCGGGCGGGAGAAGCGAAATGCGGCAGCGAAAACCGCTGCGATGGAACTCCGTCTCGACCTGGCCGTCGAAGCGGCTCAGCCCGCAACGCAAGAGCTTGGTTCCGAAACCCTCGCGGGTCGGCGTGGAGAGGGCGAGATCGCAGGTCTCCACCCAGTCGAGAAAGAGACGTCCGCAGGCCGTGCGCCACGTGACCGCGACCCGCCCGTCCGACTTGGACAAGGCGCCGTACTTCGCCGCATTGGTGGCGAGCTCGTGAAACACGAGGGAGAGCAGGATCGCGAGTTCCGACGGACATCGCACTTCCGCCCCATCGAGGTGCACGCGCGAAAGCCCATACGGCGCAAACTCGCAGGTCAGGATGTCCCGCAGCGACGCGCTCGAGCGGCTCGACCGGATCAGCAGTTCGTTGGTGGAATTCAGCGCGGCCAGCCGTGCATTCAGCTTTCCGAGCAGCTCGGCATGGTCACGCAATGTGAGGTTCACGATGGCCTGGACGTTGGCCAGGGTGTTCTTGACCCGGTGCGCCAGTTCGGCGTTGAGAAGCCGGCGTTTCTCCTCTTCCTGGCGCAGCCGCTGCAGCAGCCGGCGATAGCTCGCGGCGGCCGAGATGATCACCAGCGACGAGCCGCCGTAGAGCACCCAGCTGTCGGCGTTCTGCAGCGTGGGCGCGGCGAGGCTCCACTCGGGAAAGACGAACAGCCAGCATGCGAACAGGCCCCCGAGCACCATGGCGAGGGCGCCGGCGGCCGCCCCGCCGACGAGCGAGGCGAGCAGCGTGGCCGAATAGTAGGGCGCGAAGATCGCCGCGTCGGAATTGACGTGGCCGATGAGCATGTGCCCGGCGGTCGCGATCAGAACGCAGATGCCGGCGAAAGAGAACGCGGCCGGGGAGCCCGGCCGCAGTTCGAGGCGCCAGATCGACCGCCAGGGCTCGGCCCCCCAGCGTGCCGAGGCGCGTTGGAGCACACGTACGATCTGTGAAATGCCGCTGATACGACGAGGACCCATGGCAGAGGTATCGGCCGGTCCGCCGCCCTTGCCTCGAAGATGGCGATCAAATGGGGCATTTGCGAGACCCCCGCACCGTCGCCTCGCCGGGGATTAGGCGAGACCGTGGCCACCATGCGGGCCTCGGGTTCCGACGCCCGTCGGCCAGCCCGCCACGACGTGCGAAAAAATCGCGCTGCCTCCAATTAAAATCGCGCTGCTTCCAATTGAGGGCTTGAGCCTCCAAAAAATTGCGCTATCCCGGCTGCGCCATTTCCGGTCCGCCGAGTCCATCCGCAAGGGCGCCTTCGATTGACCCAGCTATTCATTCCTCGACTGGGTTCGATTCCGGTATTCGAAGTCCCGCGCCGGCTGCGGGCGTTCGTCCGCGCGCGGGAGACGAGCGTCGTCATCCTCGCCGCGCTGGTCGGCGCGCTGGCCGGCGCCGTGGTCGCCGTGATGGGCATCGGCGTCGACGTGCTGCACACGCTGTTCTTCGGCCTTGCCCCCGGCGAGCGGCTGTCGGCCCGCTTCACCCTGCCGCCACTCTATGCGTTCTCGGTTCCGTGCGCCGGCGGACTCGTCTTCGGCATCTTCACGGTGCTGATCGCGCGCAAGCGCCCGAGCCGCGAGGTCGACCCGATCGAGGCCAATGCCCTGCATGGCGGACGCATGTCGTTCCGCGGAAGCCTGATCGTCGCCCTGCAGACCGTGTGGTCGAGCGGCGTCGGCGCCTCGGTCGGCCTCGAGGCCGGGTACACCCAGTTCGCCAGCGGCATTGCCTCCCGGATCGGACAAGGCTTTCGGCTGCGGCGCAGCGACCTGCGCATTCTGGTCGGCTGCGGCGCGGCGGGGGGAATCGCCGGCGCGTTCGGGGCTCCGCTGGCCGGCGCGTTCTATGCCTTCGAGCTCGTCATCGGCAGCTATTCGGTCACCAGCCTGGCGCCCGTCGGCATTTCCGCCCTCGTCGGCTACCTGGTCGCGCGGGTATTCGCGCCGGCGGAGGTCGGCATCATCACGCCGGACGTGACGCGGATCGCCGGCCACGATCTCGTCCTCGCCGGCGCGCTCGGGCTGTTCGCCGCCTACTTCGGCATCATCCTGATGCGGGGGGTCGCGCTGTGCGAAGCCCTCCTGATCCGCCTGCGGATTCCCGCGGCGGTCCGCCCTGCCCTCGGCGGCTCGCTGGTCGGGCTGCTGGCGCTCGTCTCGCCGCAGGTGATGTCGTCGGGCCACGGGGCGCTGCATCTCGCCGGCGTGCTGGATCGCCCGCTCGAGACCGTGGCGCTGCTGTTCGCCCTCAAGGCCGCGGCCTCGATCGTGTCGCTCGGGTCGGGATTCCGCGGGGGACTGTTCTTCGCCTCGCTGCTGCTCGGCGCGCTGGGCGGCCACATTTTCGCGGCCGGCCTCAACATGGCGGCGCCGACGATCGGGTTCGACCCGAATTCCTACGCCATCATCGGCATGAGCGCGCTGGCGGCCTCGGTGATCGGCGGCCCGCTGACCATGATCTTCATCGCCCTGGAGATGACGGGCGATCTCTGGCTGACCACGGCGGTGCTCGTCGCCGTCATCATCTCCGGCCAGGTGACGCGGGAGACGTTCGGATATTCGTTCGCGACCTGGCGCTTCCACCTGCGCGGGGAGACGATCCGCAGCGCCGCCGACATCGGCTGGATCCGCGATCTCACGGTCGGCCGCATGATGCGGCACGACGTCGTCACCGTCATGGCCGACATGCCGCTGGCCGAGTTTCGCCAGGCCTTTCCCCTCGGCTCCGCCGGCCAGGTGATCGCCGTCGACGAGCAGGGCCGCTACGCCGGCCTCGTGATCGTGCCGGAGGCCTATGCGGCGGAACTGCCCGACTCCCTCACGGTGCGCGACATTGCCCGCCAGGCGGACGACATGCTGCTGCCCACCATGACGGTGCAGGACGCGGTGGCGGCCTTCGACCGGACGGAAACGGAAGCGCTGGTGGTCGTCGATTCGATCGAGACGCGCCGGGCCATCGGCCTGCTGACGGAGGCGCACGCGCTGCGCCGCTACTCGGCCGAGCTCGAGCTGCGCCGACGCGAACTGCTCGGCGAAGTGTAGCGGAGGCTTCGTCGAGATCGTGAACTGGTCGGTCGGATTGCTGCTGTTTGCCGGCGGCCTGGTGGGAGGAATTGCCAACGCGCTCGCCGGCGGGGCGACCCTCATCACCTTTCCGGCGATGCTGGCGGCCGGCCTGCCGCCCATCGTGGCCAATGCGTCGAACGCGGTCGCCGTCACGCCAGGCCACACGATCGCGGCGTTCGCCGATCGCGAGCGCATGCCGGCGGCGGACCTGCGCTTTCTCATTCTGTTTGCGTGGGCGGCGCTCTGCGGCGCGATCGGCGCCGTTCTCCTGTTCATCACGCCGGAGCGTCTCTTCGCACGGCTCGTCCCGCTGCTGATCGGCGTCGCGACGCTCGTGTTCGCCTTCGCGCCACGCATCCATCAAAAGCTCAAGAGCTGGCGCCCGCACGGGCCGGGCGGAGCAAGCCTCGCCACGACGCTCCTGCTCATCGCGCCGAGCACGATCTACGGCGGCTACTTCGGGGCGGGTCTCGGCGTCATCCTGATGGCGGTGCTGACCGCCTCCGGCATGGAAGACCTGCGTGCCGCGAACACGCTGAAGAATCTGCTCGCCGCCGCCGTCAGCGCCGCCACCATCGTGGTGTTCGTCGTCCAGAACATCGTGAGCTGGCCGCAGACGATCGTCATGCTGTTCGGCGCCGCCGCCGGCGGCTTCGCGGGCGGCTATCTGGTGCGCATCCTGCCGGGCCGGATCGTCCGTCGGATCGTCATCGTCATCGGGCTGGCGATGACCGTCATCTACGCCGTCCGATATTGGACATAGGCGCCGGCGCATCGTCGCGGCGAGGCAAGCTGTCGCACCGTGGCCGCCGAAAACCGTGCAATTTCCTCGTCATAGCCTCGTGATCGGGCATGGCGCGTCAACGAACCCGCAGGCAAGGGCAGCGCAGGGCTGGACCGGCGCGTGCCGGCTGGTACACATGCCGCCTGGAGCAACGCTGGAATAACAGCAGTCATTCGCTGTTCCAATCGATGTGGACCTTTCCGTCGCGCATACGCCCTGGGAGAGAATGGATGTCGTTCGTTTCCAAGCTCGGCCTTGCCTTCGTCGCAACGGCCGCCCTCGTCACCTCCGCCACGGCTCAGGAGTATCCGACCCGGCAGGTGCACATCATCGTGCCGTTTGCCGCGGGCGGTCCGGCCGACGTCTACGCCCGGGTTCTGGCCCAGCACCTTTCCGAGACGTACAAGCAGCAGTTCATCGTCGAGGACCGGCCGGGCGCCGGCTCCATCATCGGCACCGACGCGGTGGCGAAGGCGCCGCCCGACGGCTACACGCTGCTGCTGATGTCGAACACCCACACGGTGAACGAATCGCTCGTTCCCAACAAGTCGTTCCAGCTGATGCGCGACTTCGTGCCGATCGCGCCGATCAACTATTCCGATCTCGTCATGGTCGTGCACCCGTCGGTGCCGGCGAAGACGCTCAAGGAGTTCATCGCGCTCGCCAAGTCGCAGCCCGGCAAGCTGAGCTATGCCTCCTCGGGCACAGGCACGCCGTATCACATGGCCGGAGAGCTGTTCAAATCGATGAGCGGCACGAACATCCTGCACGTGCCGTATCGCGGCTCGACCGGCGCGCGCAACGACATTCTGGGCGGCCAGGTGCAGATGATGTTCGACGCCATCACCACGATGGCGCCGAACGTGCGCGCCGGACAGGTGCGGGCGCTCGGCACGACGGGCACCAGGCGTTCGAGCGTCCTGCCCGACGTGCCGACCATCGCGGAGGCCGGCGTGCCCGGCTACGAGACCACGATCTGGCTCGGCCTGATGGCGCCCAAGGGGACGCCGCAGCCGGTCGTCGACAAGCTCAACGCCGAGATCACCAAGATCGTCAATCTGCCGGACGTGAAGAAGACCTGGGCGGTCCAGGGCGCCGTTCCGATGGCGATGACGCCCAAGGAGTTCGAGGCCTACCTGTACAAGGACATCGAAAAGTGGGCCAACGTCGTCAAGACGGCGGGCATCAAGGTCGACGCGCACTGAGGTCGGGACGCGATCGAGCGAACGCGAACAGGGGGCGTGCGCGTGTACCTGCAGATCCTGAGCGGCGGTGCCGCCGAGGGGCTCGTGCATGCGCTCGCCCCGCAGTTCAAGGAGGCGACCGGCTGCGGGGTCGAGGGCACATTCAGCGCCGTCGGCGCGCAGCGCGACAAGCTGCTCGCCGGCACGCCGGCCGACATCGTCATCCTGACCGCGGCCCTGGTTTCCGACCTGACGAAAGGCGGCCACGTAGTCGCCGGCTCGGGCGTGGATCTCGGGCAGGTCCGCACCGGGATCGCGGTGCTCGCCGGCAATCCTCTGCCGCCGATCGCCGACGCCGATGCCCTGCGCACGACCCTGCTGGCGGCCGACGGCGTCTATTTTCCCGATCCCGGGCTCGCGACCGCCGGCATCCATTTCGCCAAGGTGCTCGATGCGCTGGGTGTCGCCGCCGCCCTCAGGGACCGTCTGAGGATCTATCCCAACGGATCCGCCGCGATGCGCGCCATGGCGGGCGCCGGCGGACGGCCGATCGGCTGCACGCAGATCACCGAAATCCTCAACACGCCGGGCATCACGCTCGCCGGACCGCTGCCGAAGGCATTCGAACTCGCCACGACCTACACGGCCGCGGTTTGCAGCGGGTCACGACACGCCGACCTCGCCCGCCAATTCGTGCAACTGCTCACGGCCGAAAGCACGCGCGCGCTGCGCGAAGGCCTCGGATTCTCGTCCTAGAGTGTTTCGAGCGAAGTGAGTATCGGTTCGCGTGAAGAAGACGCGTC
The DNA here is from genome assembly GCA_964538565.1 of uncultured Hyphomicrobiales bacterium. Lineage (GTDB taxonomy): Bacteria > Pseudomonadota > Alphaproteobacteria > Rhizobiales > Xanthobacteraceae > CAYVBN01. The sequence continues at coordinate 5,961 of CAZIGW010000227.1, forward strand.
CGCGCAGGAACCCTGAGCCCCGGCGTCGATTCCATCAAGGCCGGAAAGGCCCCGGCGGACTTCCGCCCGGCTCGGATCGAACATGGCGTGAGCGGCCGCCGTTCGCCGATCAGCCGCGCACCGTCGCGAGCTTGCCCTGCAGTCGCTGGTCGAAGCGCGCGACGTTCACCACCACGCGTTCGTGCGTCCCCTCGCCGATCGTCTCCTTCTCGTCGCGCGCTTCGACGCGAAAGCGCAGCTTGCGGCCTTCGAGACCCACGAGCTCGGCGGTCGCCTGCACCCGCATTCCGACCGGGGTGGCCGCATGGTGCGTCACGTCGAGACGAATGCCGAGACTCTGGTGTCCCTCGGGCAGCAGGGCCTCGACCGCGGCCAGCGCTGCGGCTTCCATCAGGTTGATCATCACGGGCGTCGCCAGCACGTGCACCCGTCCGCTGCCGACGCGCGGCGCCGTGTGGGCTTCCGAAACGACGAGCTCCGCGGATCCCACCTGCCCGGGCCGGAGACGAGAAAGATCGACCATTGGATTCCTGTCGTGTTGCGACTCGACTGCGAAGTCGCCGCATCCTATGCGGAAAGATCCCGGCTGTCGCGCCGACCGGCCCGTGATGCGTGCCGGCCGCCGTTGCGCCGGGCACAGCCTTCGGCCATTTTCGGCCAGGGGCCCGGACGTCCGCGGCCGCGAACGTCCGCTTAAACAACGGCGCGCCGCCAGGACGCGCACGGCAGCCGAAGACGGAGAGGAAACGACGTGAAGCTCTATTCGTATTTTCGCTCGTCCGCGGCCTACCGGGCGCGGATCGCGCTCGAGCTCAAGAACCTGTCCTACGATACGATCCCTGTGCACCTGACCAAGGACGGCGGTCGACAGAACACGCCGGAGTACCGGGCGATCAATCCGCAGATGCGCGTTCCCGCGCTGGCGCTCTCGACCGGCGACGTGCTGATCCAGTCGCTGGCGATCATCGAGTATCTGGACGAGATCTATCCGGAGCCGCCGCTGCTGCCGGCGGATGCGGTGCATCGCGCGCAGGTGCGCGCGCTCGCGCAGATCATCGCCTGCGACATTCACCCGATCAACAACATCGGGCCGCTGAACTATCTCAAGAACGTCATGAAGCAGGACCAGGACGCCATCAACGCCTGGTATCACCATTGGGTTCTTTCCGGCTTCGAGGCGGTCGAGGCCAGGATTCGCGCCACGCCCTACGCCTTCGGGGCGCAGGTCACGCTGGCGGACGTCTGCCTGATCCCGCAGGTGTTCAATGCGCGACGCTTCAAGGTGCCGCTCGAGCGCTTCCCGAAGATCGTGGCCGTCGATGCCGCCTGCGCGAAGCTTCCCGCCTTCGTGAAGGCACGGCCGGACAACCAGCCCGACGCGGAATGACCGCGCCGTGTGCGGGGCCGCTCATGCCGGCCAATCGACGCAGCCGATTCGCAGGCCGCAGGATCGGTCGCGGGGTGCGTGGCGCGGACGGACGGTGCAAGACGGGAAAAGTCCATGTTCGGACTGACGAAAATCATATTTTGGTCGCCATTGCAGCGCTTGATCGGCATAATGCCGGAACGAGCCGCGTCGCGGCCAGGCTGAGCAACACCTAAACAACCATATGAATTCAAGGCGATATCGCGCTCTCGGCTGTGCCGCGCTTCTGCTGCTGACGGGCTCCTCCCTGAGCCTCGGACAAGGCACGTTCACGCCGATTCCACCGCCCGGCGCGGCGCCCGCGCAGAACCCGGTGTGCGCGCGGCTGGAAGGGCAGCTCGCCGCGTTCGACCGTGGCACCATGGATCCCGCCCGCGCCGATCAGATCAGACGCTACGAGGACGCGGTCAACAAGCAGCAGTCGGAGCTCGACCGCACGGTCGCGCAGTCCCGCCGCATGGGTTGCGAGGGCTCGGGCTTCTTCTCGCTGTTCAGCGGACAGCCGGCGCAGTGCGGGCCGATCAACAACCAGATCCAGCAGATGCGGGGAAATCTCGACCGCATCATGAACGAGCTGCAGCGGCTCCAGAGCGACAACGGCGACCGCGAAGGACAGCGCCAGTCGATCATCGCCGCGCTCGCCCAGAACAATTGCGGCCCGCAATATCGCGCCGCCCTCAACAACCAGCCGCGCGGCCTGTTCAGCGCGCTGTTCGGCTCGCCCGGCGGTTCGGTCGACACGCCCACGGACGTCCAGTCGTCGACGTTCCGTACGCTGTGCGTGCGCACCTGCGACGGATTCTATTTCCCGATTTCGTTCGCCACGACGCCGGCGCGCTTCCCCGATGACGATCAGATGTGTCATCGCATGTGCCCGGCGGCGGAAGTGTCGCTCTACACCTATCGCAATCCCGGCGAGGACGTGAACCAGGCAGTGTCGCTCAACGGCCAGCCTTACACGGCGCTGCCCAACGCGTTTCGCTACCGGCAGGAGTTCAACCCGAACTGCAGCTGCCGCCGCCCCGGCCAGAGCTGGGCCGACGCGCTCGGCCAGACCCGCGACGTGACGCTCGAGCGCGGAGACATCGTCGTCACCGACGAGCGCGCCAAGGCGCTGTCGCAGCCGAAGGGAGCTGCGGGCGCCAAGCCCGATGGCAAGACCGCGGGGTCGACGGCCGGCGCCGATCAATCGAGCCCGGCCAATGCGACGCCCGTGGTCGTTCCCGGCAAGCGCACGGTGCGGACGGTCGGACCGCCCTTCCTTCCAGTGCGCTGAGGCAGACTTCGATTGCTCGCCCGTCGCCCGTCCGGGCGGCTGGCTCGCGCGACATCACCCCTCCTGACCGGAAAGTCTGCGCGCGGCGCGTGCGCGCCCGATCAGCGGCAGCAGCGCCTTCAGTTCGGGCCCGTGCTCGGTGCCGGTGAGCGCGAGGCGCAAGGGCCGAAAGAGCGCCTTTCCCTTTCGTCCGGTCGCCGCCTTGACCGCGTCGGTCCAGGCCGTCCAGGTGGTCTCGTCCCACGGCTCGGCCGGCAGGCGTTCGCGGGCGACCTCGATCATCGCGCGATCCTCCGCCGCCACGATCGGCTCGATGCGGCCGGCGACGACGTTCCACCACAAATCGACGTCGGCGAAGACCGAGAGATTGCCTTTGACCGCGTCCCAGAACGCCGCGCCTCCCGAAATGCCGCGCGCCGCGAGCCGCGCGGCGACCGCCGCATAGGGCATGTGGTGCAGCGTGCGCGCATTGAGCGCGGACAGTTCGGCCGGGTCGAATTTTGCCGCCGAATGGGAGACGTCCGCCAGGTCGACCTTGCCGACGAGATCGGACAGTTGCGCCACCGGTTCGACCGCATGGCCGGTGCCGATCAGCACCGCAAGCGCCGCAACCGCCGCGGGTTCGAACCCCCGCTCGCGCAACGCGGCGAGCGACAGATGGCCAAGACGTTTCGACAAACCCTCCCCGCTCGGCATCGTGAGCAGGTTGTGGTGGGCGAACGCCGGCGCCGCGCCGCCGAGGAGCTCGAACAACTGGATCTGCACCGCCGTGTTGGTGACGTGGTCCTCGCCGCGGATCACGTGAGTGACCCGCATGTCGGCGTCGTCGACAACGGACGGCAGCGTATAGAGATAGCTTCCGTCGGCGCGGATCAGCACCGGATCGGAGAGCGACGCGCAATCGATCGCCTGCTCGCCGCGCACGAGATCCCGCCACGAGACGGTCCGGTGTTCGAGCAGAAAACGCCAATAGGGCTTGCGGCCTTCCGCTTCGAGCCGCGCGCGCTCCTCCGCGCCAAGTTTCAGGGCGGCGCGGTCGTAGACCGGCGGCCGGTGCAGGGCAAGCTGGCGACGGCGGCGATATTCGAGCTCTTCCTCGGTCTCGTAGCAGGCATAGAGACGGCCCGCCGCGCGCAGGCGGTCGGCCGCCTCGCGATAGCGTTCAAAGCGCGCCGACTGGCGCTCGACGCGATCGGGCACGATGCCGAGCCAGGCGAGATCCTCGGCGATCCCTGCGGCGAATTCCGCGGTCGAACGCTCGCGATCGGTGTCGTCGTAGCGCAGGATGAACGTGCCGCCGCGCGCCCGGGCGAACAGCCAGTTGAACAGCGCCGTGCGCGCGTTGCCGATATGCAGCCGGCCCGTCGGCGAGGGCGCGAAACGCACGATTGGGGTTCGGTCGTTCATTCAGTCGCCCGCGGAACGGAGCATCGTGCGGCGAAGCGGATACCGGATCGCCGCAGAAAATGCGACCAGTTGTTGAATCCACGACACCTTCCAATTCCGCCGAATCGGAACGTGCTCCGGAGGAAGGCGGCGTGCCGGGGACGGGTCAGTCCCGATGCAATTGTCCGCATCAGAAATCGAACGCCTCGCTCTTGGCGACGGCGGCGCCCGTGACCAGAGAGCGATCCGGTTCGGGGAGCGGCGCGCCGGAATCGCGAAAACGGTTGGTGATCGGGTAGCGCCGGTCACGCCCGAAATTCTTGAGCGTCACCTTCACCCCCGGGGCGGCCTGCCGCCGCTTGTACTCGGCGAGATTGAGCATGCGCTCGATGCGCACCACGGTGTCGCGGTCGAACCCGTCGGCCACGATGCTGGCCACCGGCTCCTCGCGCTCGACGAGCCGCTCGAGAATGGGATCGAGCACCGCGTAGGGCGGCAGCGAATCCTCGTCCTTCTGGTCCTCGCGCAGTTCGGCGCTCGGTGCACGGGTGAGGATGTTGTCGGGGATCACCGGCCCGGACGGCCCGAGCGCGCCGACCGGCTTCCAGCGGTTGCGCAATCGCGCCAGCCGGAAGACCTCGGTCTTGTAGAGATCCTTGATCGGATTCAAGCCGCCGTTCATGTCGCCGTAGAGCGTGGCGTAGCCGGTCGACATCTCCGACTTGTTGCCGGTCGTCACCACCATCAGGCCGAACTTGTTGGAGATCGCCATCAGGATGGTGCCGCGCGTGCGTGACTGGAGATTTTCCTCGGTGACGTCGCGCGGCAGGCCCGCGAACAACGGCTCGACCGCGCTCTCGAACCCTTCGACCGCGCGCGCGATCGGCACGATCTCGTACTTGACCCCGAGCGCCTTGGCGACCTGCGCCGCGTTGTCGAGCGATTCCTGCGACGTGTAGCGGTAGGGCAGCATGATGCAACGGACGCGCTCGGCACCGAGCGCGTCGACCGCCATCGCGGCGCACAGCGCGGAATCGATTCCGCCCGACAATCCCAGCACCACGCCCTTGAAGCCGTTCTTGTCGACGTAGTCGCGCAGCCCGAGCACGCAGGCGCTGTAGTCGGCTTCGTCCCCTTCCGGCAGCCGCGCGACGGCGCCGTCGACGCAGCGCCAGGCGTTGCGCACGCGCTCCCAGCGCGTCGTCACGACCGCTTCCTCGAAGGCGGGGAGCTGCAGGGCGAGCGAGTGGTCGTGGTGGAGCGCGAACGAGGCGCCGTCGAACACGAGCTCGTCCTGGCCGCCGACCTGATTGACGTAGAGGATCGGCAGGCCACTCTCGCTGACGCGGGCGACCGCGATGTTGAGGCGCACGTCGCCCTTCTCGCGCCAATACGGCGAACCGTTGGGAACGACCAGCAGTTCGGCGCCGGTCTCGGCCAGGCACTCGACGACCTCCTCGCCCCAGATGTCCTCGCAGATCGGAATCCCGAGGCGCACGCCGCGGAAATTGATCGGCCCGGGCAGCGGGCCCGGCACGAATACGCGCTTCTCGTCGAACACGCCGTAGTTCGGCAGATCGACCTTGAGGCGCACGGCGGCGATCCGGCCGGCATCGAGCAGGCAATAGGCGTTGTAGAGCTTGCCATCCTCGACCCAGGGCGTACCGACCAGCACGGCCGGCCCGCCGTCCGCGGTCTCGCGCGCGAGCGTCTCGACGGCGGCGCGGCAGGTGGTCTGGAAGGCCGGCTTGAGCACCAGGTCCTCCGGCGGATAGCCGGCGATGACGAGTTCGGAACAGGCGAGGACGTCGGCGCCGTCGACCGCTGCCTTGGCGCGCGCCCGGCGCACCTTCTCGGCATTGCCGGAGACGTCGCCGACGGTCGGATTGAGCTGCGCAACGGCGATGGCGAGCTGGTCGGATGGGCGGGCGGTCATGCTGCTGATTTAGCGCCTCACCCTCCCCGACCGCAATCGCTCCTCCCAAGCCTTGTCAGGCCGCCGAAGCCGCCTGCGCGGGCGCGGACACGAATCCGCCCGTCGTCAGCCGGTGACCGGGCGTGCCCTCGGCAAACGGCGGCGGGACGCTCTCGCGCACGCTCGGGCGTTCCAGATGCCGGCCGAGATAGCGGCTGAGCGCCGGCGAGCCGTTGACGATGGCGCCTGCTTCCGGCGTCATGCGCAGGTAGTAGAGGATCGGAACGAGGTCGGCGTCGGCGAGCCCGAACGCGTCGCCGACGAGGTGCCCGGTCGCGACCGCCTGCTCCAGGACGCGGAGGTGCCGCTCGACGTCAGGCAGGCTCTCCTCGATCACCGCGCGGTTCGGATTGCCGTCCGGCGTGCGCGGGAAGACGTAGGCGCCCAGATAGCGACGCACGACGAGCGGATCGATCCCCGTGTTGATGATCGAGATCCATTGCTCGGTCTGCGCCGCGAGCCGCGGATCGGCCGGCATGAGCGCCGGGCCGTCGAATGCGTGGTCGATGTAGCGGCAGATCGCCCGCGACTCGCAGAGCACGAAATCGCCGTGCCGCATGGCGGGAATTTTTCCGAGCGGATGGATTGCGTCGACGTCGGGCGTATGCGGCCGCGCCGGCACGAGCGTGTACGGCACGCCCTTTTCCGCGCAGGCGATGCGGGTGACCCAGACGAAGTTGCTTTGCGGCGCCCCGATGATCTGCAGTTCAGGCATGACACGTCTCCCACCTTGGCACATGAAGAAATCGCCCGACGTCAGGCGGACTGTTCCGCCGCCCGCGCGAAGGCCCGCAGCACGCCGCCCCAGCCCTCGGGCGTGTCGACGCCCTTGCGCAGCGCATCCGCGGTGTCGCCGAAGCGCTCGAAGTAGCGATGCTCCAGCTCGACCCGCGTGGTCTGCGGCCCTTCGGCAATGAAGGTGATCTCGACCTCCGTGGTCGCGCTCGGATCGAACTGGAAATGCCCGTTGATCTGCCAGCCCAGCACGAGGCGCGCCGGCGGCGCCCAGACCAGCACCTTGCCCCAGTCGCATTCCGAGCCGTCGACGCCGCGTTCGAACCAGCGGCCACCGGCGACCGGCTCCATCACGATCTCCTGCCGCGGCGCGCCGAGCAGCGTGTGCTGCTTCGGCCACCATTGTCCGCTGGTGAACACCTCGAAGGCCCGCGCCAGGTCGGCCTTGATCTGGATGCTCTTGCGGACCGTCGCGAAGGTGACGGTGCGGTTCATCCTGTTCCCTCGCCCGGGCCTGCCTCGGCCTCGGCCTGAAATGCGTCCAACGCCTCGTCCCAGAACTGGTCGAGCCAGCGCCGCAGGGCGCCAAGACCCTTCGGGTCGATCTCGTAGATGCGCCGTGTCCCTTCCCGCTGCTCGCGCACCAGGCCGGCTTCCTTGAGCACCTTGAGATGCTGCGAGACCGCCGGCCGGCTGACCGGCATGGATTTCGCGATGCGGCTCACGGCCTTGGGGCCGGACCGCAACTGTTCGAACACCCGGCGGCGGGTCGGGTCGGCAAGGGCTGCGAGCGCGTGTTCGTAAGCCATTTCTTACCGTAAGCAATGTCTTACGGACTGTCAACCGAAATCTCCCCTGGCGCGCGAGCTTTGCGGCGACGCGCGTGGGAGGGCGCGGGGCCGATCTCGCATCGAAGCTGCAGGCCGGATGTGCGGACAGGCCGTCGCGACGGCGCCGAGACGCCTCACTCGAACGCGTAGGCGTCCATCATCAGCACGCCGTGCTGATGGCTCGAATGGACACGTGCGCCCCTGGCGCCCGGGCCGGCTGCGCCGAGCGCCACGTGGAGCGGCACGAAGTGCTCCTCGGTCGGATGGTTCTCGCGCGCGTAAGGCGCGCGATCGCGATACGCGGCGAGATCCTCGACCGCGCCCGCTTCCGCCTTCCCGCGCACCCAGTCGTCGAACTGCGTCACCCATTCGGGCGCCGGCGCGTCCTGCGCGTAGCCGCCGCGGAAGAACTCCACGAGGTTGTGTGTCGCCGAGCCGGAGCCGACGACCAGGATGTTCTCCTCGCGCAGCGAGGCGAGCGCGCGTCCGACAGCGAGATGATGCGCGGCGCCGAGGTGCGGCTGCACCGAGATCTGCACCACCGGCACGTCGGCCTGCGGGTACATCAGCATCAGCGGCACCCATGTGCCGTGATCGTAGCCGCGGTCGTTGATCACGGCGGGCGCGAAGCCCGCCGCCTGCAGCAGCCCCGCCACTTTGATCGCCACAAGCGCGTCGCCGGGCGCCGGATAGACCATCCGGTAGAGTTCGGGCTCGAACCCTTCGAAGTCGTAGATCATGCCGGGCCGCTCGGCGCCCACCACCGCCGGCCGGCTCGAGGCGAAATGCGCCGACGCGATCACGACCGCGCGCGGCTTGCCGAGCGTCTCACCGAAGCCCGAGAGAAAATCGCGCGCTGGCGAATTGTGCAGCACCAGATTGGGCGCGCCGTGCGAAAGAAAGACGGTGGGAAGGCGCATCGCGGTCTCCTCTGCGCCAATGTAAGGCGGCCGCGCTGCGGGCGCGAGCGGCCGGCGTGCATTCGCGCGCTTGCAGCCTCGCAAGCGGCAATGCCGGACGCCGGATACCCCCTCTACAGTCCGGCGGCTGCCGGCAGAGGTTTCGCCTTGCCACGCTCCGACTTGAGAAGATCGGCGAGCAGGAAGGCCAGATCGATCGACTGCTCGGCGTTGAGCCGAGGATCGCAGAACGTATGGTAGCGATCGTTGAGGTCTTCCTCGCTGATCGCCCGCGCCCCGCCGGTGCACTCGGTCACGTTTTTGCCGGTCATCTCGAGATGTACGCCGCCCGCGTAGGTGCCTTCGGCGGAATGCACGGCAAAGAAGGTCTTCACTTCCTGAAGGATGCGGTCGAACGGACGTGTCTTGTAGCCGTTCGCCGCCGTGATCGTGTTGCCGTGCATCGGGTCGCACGACCAGACGACATTGCGGCCCTCGCGCTTCACGGCGCGCAGCAGCGGCGGCAGCAGTTCGCCGGCCTTGTCGGCGCCGAAGCGGCAGATGAGCGTCAGCCGGCCCGGCTCGTTGTCGGGGCTCAGGATGTCGATCAGCCGAAGCAGCGTGTCGGGCTTGAGCGAGGGGCCGCACTTGAGGCCCAGCGGATTGCGGATGCCGCGGCAGAACTCGACGTGGGCGTGATTGGGTTGGCGGGTGCGGTCGCCGATCCACACCATGTGGCCCGAGGTCGTGTACCAATTGCCCGGCTCGGTCGAGTCCTCGCGGGTCATCGCCTGCTCGAAGCCGAGCAGCAGCGCCTCGTGGCTGGTGTAGAAGTCGGTCGCGCGCAGCTCCGGATGGCTCTCGAGGTCGAGCCCGCACGCCTGCATGAAGGCGAGTGCCTCGGAAATGCGGTCGGCAAGTTCCATGTAGCGGCGCGACTGCGGCGAATCCTTGAGGAAGCCGAGCATCCACTTGTGCACGCTGCCGAGGTTGGCGTAGCCGCCCTGCGCGAACGCGCGCAGCAGGTTGAGGGTCGCCGCGGACTGGCGATAGGCCTCGATCTGCCGGCGCGGGTCGGGCGTGCGCGCGGCCGGCGTGAACTCGATGTCGTTGACGATGTCGCCCCGGTAGCTCGGCAGCTCGACGTCGCCGCGTTTCTCGGTCGGGGCCGAGCGCGGCTTGGCGAACTGCCCGGCGATGCGGCCGATCTTCACCACGGGCAAGGCCCCCGCGAAGGTGAGCACCACCGCCATCTGCAGGAAGACGCGGAAGAAATCGCGGATGTTGTTGGCGCCGTGCTCGGCGAAGCTCTCGGCGCAGTCGCCGCCCTGCAGCAGGAAGGCCTCCCCGGCGGCGACGCGCGCGAGCGCGCGCTTGAGCGCCCGCGCCTCGCCGGCGAAGACGAGCGGCGGAAAGCTTGCGAGCAGCTTCTCGACCTCGGCGAGGGCCTGCGGATCCGGATAGTCCGGCACCTGCACGATCGGCTTCCTACGCCAGCTGTCGGGCGTCCAACGCTCGGACACGGTACAACTCCTGAACTTGCCCGTCGGGGCCACCTGTGGGGCGCGAGGCCCGCCAATTGTCTCGGCTGTCGCGGAGGTTATACACGCGATGCCGACCCGCGGCCAGCACCTCGAAACGTCGGCGGCCTGCCCTCGCGTCTCGGGCCCGCCGCGTGACCCGCTGCGGCGTCTGCCTGCGCGTTCCTGCCGCGCCGTGACACGGCGGCGAGACGGTCCCCGCGGTCAGCTTGCGCTAACCACGATCGGTCAGCCTTCGTAAGCCATTTCCGCAGCCAAGACGCCGCCTCGGCCGCGCATGGCCGGCGCGGGCGCATCCATTTACCGTTCCGTCGGCGAACGTCGGGTAGGAGCGATGGCACTTGCGGCCCGCGGCTGCGGATTGGGGACGAGCTTCACGTGCTGACCGTCGTTTACACCTGCATCGTCAACGCGCACGACCTGCGACTGGTGGGTCTCGCCGTGGTCATTTGCGCGCTTGCCTCCTTCAGCGCGATCACGCTTCTTCACCACGTCCGCAAGTCGACCGGCGACATGCGCCATATCTGGCTCGCGGTGTCGGCGACCGCGACCGGGTTCGGCATCTGGGCCACGCATTTCATCGCCATGCTGGCGTTCTCGCCGGGAATACCCAGCGCCTACAACATCGTCCTGACGTTCCTTTCCCTGGTTGCGGCCATCGTCCTCACCGGCTTCGGTCTCGCAACTGCCTTGTCGAAGACCGTCCCGGGCGCGACCTGGATCGGCGGCATCGTCGTCGGCAGCGGCATCGCCGTGATGCACTATACCGGCATGGCGGCATTCGAGATCCCGGGCCGCGTCGTCTGGAATCCGTGGCTTGTGGCGGCGTCCATCGCCTTCGGCGGCCTTCTTGGCGCACCGGCGCTGTACACGGGCCTGCGGTCGGTGACGATCAAGGCCCGCGCCTGCAGCGCGGCACTTCTGACCGCGGCGATCGCCAGCCACCATTTCACCGCAATGGCGGCCGTGTCCATCGTGCCGGATCCCAGGATCATGGTGCCGGACTCGGCGCTGCCCACGAGCTGGCTCGCGGGCGCCGTCGCGCTGGCGAGCTTCGGAATCATCGTTCTCGCCCTTGCGGGCCTTGCCCTCGACCTGCGAGAACAGAAGCGCGGCGAGCTCGAAGCCGAGCGGATGCGCGGCCTCGCCAACGCAGCGGTCGAGGGTCTCGTCGTCTGCGACGGTGAAGTGATCGCAACCGTCAACAACAGCTTCGCGAAGCTCGTCGGCACGGGCGTCGAAGACGTCGTCGGCGCAAGGCTCGAGACCTATCTGCCCGACGAGTCCGCGCGGCTGCGGCTATTGGGCCACCTCGACCAGCCGCTGGAAACCGAGCTGCGCCGCAACGACGGTTCGGCGATTCCCGTCGAGCTCATCCTGCGCCCCGTCGATTTCGCAGGCAAGTTGCACCACGCGATCGCGGTACGCGACCTGCGCGCACGCAAGAAAGCCGAGCAGCACATTCGCTTCCTCGCCCACCACGACGCGCTGACCGGGCTGCCCAACCGCCGCAGCTTCGACAAGAAACTCGATGCCGAAATCGAGCAGGCGCTCGCAACCGGACAGCGCGTCGCCGTTCTCTGTCTCGACCTCGACCGCTTCAAGGAGGTCAACGACCTTTTCGGTCACGCCGCCGGCGACACGCTGCTGCAGACCGTCGCCCGATGCGTCTCGGGCGTGCTCGATCGCAATCAAATGATAGCCCGGCTTTCCGGCGACGAATTCGCCATCATCTTGCCGGGCGTCTCGAGCCCGAGCATCGCCGGTCGCGTCGCGGATAACATTCTGGAAGTGCTGCGCACGGAGAACGCCAAGTCGGCGACGGCCGCGCTCGTCTCGACCAGCATCGGGATCTCCATCTGCCCCGACGACGGCGCCGATCGACACACCCTTCTCAGCCATGCCGACACGGCGCTCTACCGCGCCAAGCTGGAAGAGCGCGGTACGTACCGGTTCTTCGAAGCAGCGATGGGCGAGGAGGTGCGCGATCGCCGCCGCATCGAGCACGATCTGCGCCACGCCGTCTCGCGTCGCGAACTCCGTCTCGTCTATCAGCCGCTCAGGGAGCTCAAGAGCGGCGCCGTCACCGGGTTCGAGGCCCTGTTGCGGTGGACGCACGCCGAGCGAGGAGACATCTCGCCTTCCGTCTTCATTCCGATCGCCGAGGAGAGCGGTGCGATCCTGCAGATCGGAGACTGGGTGCTGCGAACGGCGTGCCGCGAAGCGGCCGGCTGGAGCCCGACGCTGACGGTTGCGGTCAACGTGTCCGCGGCCCAGCTCCACGCTCCCAACTTCGCCCAGCTGGTGCACGAGGTCCTGCTGCAGACCGGAATCCCCGCGCACCGGCTCGAGCTCGAGGTCACCGAGACGGCGCTCGTGCGCGACTTCAACCGCGCGCTGACGACGCTGCGCCAGCTCAAGACCCTCGGGGTGCGGATCGCGATGGACGATTTCGGCACCGGCTATTCGTCGCTGTCCAACCTGCGGGCCTTTCCGTTCGACAAGATCAAGATCGACCGCTCCTTCATCAAGTCGGTCGACGTGAACGAGCAGGCGGCGACGATCGTGCGCGCCGTCCTCGGCTTGGGCCGCGGGCTCGGCCTGCCCGTGCTGGCGGAAGGCGTCGAGACCACCGGCGAGCTGGCGTTTCTCCACAGCGAGCTGTGCGCGGAGGCGCAGGGTTATCTGCTGGGGCGGCCGGCCGAGATCGGAAGCTTCCGCCATATCACCCATGAGGGCGAGCCGGCCGAACCCTCCGCGGTCGTCGACGAGGCTCCCGCGTTGCCGGTGACCGAGAAGCTGGCCGCGGCGCGATAACGGCTCCGTGCGCCTTTCCGGACCTACCGCCGGCGACGGCTCGCGCGTGCTGCTTACCGGCTATTCCGCAGCTTCGCGCCGGTGCCGCACGGCCGGCTCGCGCATGGTTACGAGTTCCTCGGCCGCCGTCGGATGCACCGCCATGGTGGCGTCGAAGTCGGCCTTGGTGGCGCCCATGCGCACGGCGATGCCGGCGATCTGGATCATCTCGGCCGCCCCCTCGCCGACCAGATGACAGCCGACGACCCGGCCCGAAGCGCCGTCGACGACGAGCTTCATCAGCATGCGCGTGTTGCGGCCCGACAGCGTCGCCTTCATGGGGCGGAACGTCGTCCGGTAGACGTCGACGCGCGGCAGGCGCGCGCAGGCCTGCGCCTCGGTCAGTCCGACGACGCCGACCTCGGGCTCCGAGAACACCGCCGTCGGCACGTTGGTGTGATCGACCGGCGTCGGCTTGCCGCCGAACACCGTGTCGGCGAAGGCGTGGCCCTCGCGGATCGCGACCGGGGTGAGGTTGACGCGGTTGGTCACGTCGCCGACCGCATAGATGTGCGAAACGGACGTGCGCGAATACTCGTCGACCGCAATCCCGCCGTCCTCGGCGAGCCCGACGCCCGCCTTCTCGAGCCCGAGCCCCGCCACGTTCGGCCGCCGCCCGATCGCGAACATCACCTGCTCGGCTTCGATCATGCGACCGCCGGTGAGCCGCGCCTCGACCAGGGCGCCGCGCTTGTCGAGCGCCGCGACCCGCTCGCCCGTGATGATCGTGATGCCGCGCCGTTCCATCTCGGCGCGCAGATGCGCGCGCACGTCGTCGTCGAAGCCGCGCAGGATGTTCTCGCCGCGGTAGACGAGCGTCACCTGCGAGCCGAGGCCGGCGAAGATGCAGGCGAACTCGACCGCGATGTAGCCGCCGCCCTGCACCACGACGCGCCGCGGCAGCTCGGGCAGATGAAACGCCTCGTTCGAGGAGATCGCGTGCTCGGCCCCCGGCACGGCGCGGTCGTTGAACGGCGCGGCGCCGGTGGCGATCAGGAGATGTTTTGCGCGGATGCGCTCGCCGCTCGCGACCAGGCGAACCGTGTGCGCGTCCTCGATCACCGCGCGGCTCTTGACGATCTCGACCCCGGCCTTCTCCAGGTTCGCCGTATAGGTGCGCTCGAGCCGGTCGATTTCCCTGTCCTTGTTGGCGATCAGCGTCGGCCAGTCGAACGCCGGTTCCGGCACGCGCCAGCCGAAGCCGACCGCGTCCTCGAATTCGTGCGCGAAGCGCGAGGCGTAGACGAGAAGCTTCTTGGGCACGCAGCCGCGGATCACGCAGGTGCCGCCGACCCGGTATTCCTCGGCGATGACGACGCGCGCTCCGTGGCCGGCGGCGATGCGGGCGGCGCGCACGCCACCCGATCCGCCGCCGATGACGAAGAGATCGACCTCGCGCACCGCGCCGTCGCTCACAGGTCGTGGCCCCGCTTCTTCATTTCCTCGCGCATCATCGTCATCACGGTGTCGGAGAGGTTGTCGGCCCAGGTCTGCGCGGCCTTGAGGCTCTCGTCGAGCGCCTTGGCTTCCTCGACGATCACCTTCTTGCCGAGCGGGGTGCGGTAGAAGGTGTCGAGCTCCTTGAGCTCCTGCTCGGTGAAATGCTTGGCATAGGTGCGCGCGACGAGATTGAGGAGCTCCTGATGCTTGGGCTCGAGCTCCTTGCGCAGCTTGAGCGACACCTCGTTGAGCTCCTTGTTCAGGTTGAGGTTCGTCGGCAGAAGCGTATTCTTCACGCTCTCGACCACGCCCGGCACGATCGGGTCGAACATGTTGTTGCCGCCCTTGAGCGCGATGATGTCCTTGGCGAGCGCGATCGCCGTCGGCGAGGGCTCCTGCGCCCGCGCGACGCCGGCATGGCCGGCCGCGCCGAGAACCAGCCCGGCGGCGAGCACGAGACGTGCAAACGTGTTGACCTTCATGGGTTCACTCTCCTTGCGGCGACAGATGACGTCAGGCCCGTTCGATGACGCGCACGCCATTCGACCCGGCGATGATAGCGGCCCGGGCGATCCCCAGGAACAAGCCATGCTCGACGACGCCCGGGATCGCCGCCAGCCCGGCGGCGAGCGCCCGGGGTTCGCGGATGCGCTCGAGGGCGGCATCGAGGATGAAGTGTCCGCCATCCGTGACGAAAGCATGGCCGTCGCGTGACCGCCGCAGCCGCGCCGGGCCGGGGCTGCCGGCGGCGGCGGCGGCCTTTTCGACCGCCCGCAGCGTCGTCTGCAGCCCGAACGGCACCACCTCGATCGGCAGGGGATAGCGGCCGAGCATATCGACGCACTTGCTCTCGTCGGCGATGACGACCATGCGGGCCGAGGCGGCGGCGACGATCTTCTCGTGCAGCAGCGCCCCGCCCCCGCCCTTGATCAGCGCCAGCTCCGGACCGATCTCGTCGGCGCCGTCCACCGTCAGGTCGAGTTCGAGCGCCTCGTCGAGGGTGGTCAGCGGAATGCCGGCGCGCCCGGCGTCGGCGCGGGTGGCCTCGGAGGTCGGCACACCGACAATGCGCAGTCCGGCGCGCACCCGCTCGCCCAGGAGTTCGACGAAATGCCTGGCGGTCGAGCCGGTGCCGAGGCCGACCCGCATGCCGGGCTCGACGAATTCGACCGCGCGGGCGGCGGCGGCGCGTTTGAGGGCGTCTGCGTCCATCGCGGGTGCGGCGACTCTTCCCCGGCGGCAAGGCCTTGGCGGGTGATGACGGGCTCGGCGAGCGTCGTTCTAACGTCCATCGGGCCGCGAAGATAGTCGAAAAGGCGGCTCCCACAGGACGGGTGGAGCGAAACGATGCCCGTCAGGGACCACTCCGCAAGGGCCGCGCGCAATGGGATTTTCCTTTCGGCGACATGGATCTTGACGGGTTCGCTCGACCCATCCTGCAAACTGCGCCGCCCCGGCCTCCGGGGCCGCCGCCCTTGCATGACGGCCGCCCGCCCTTTAGCCATCGCGGGGTGATGAACGCGCTCACCATCGTCTTCGATCTCGACGGCACGCTGGTCGACACCGCGCCCGATCTCATCGACACGCTCAACGCCATCCTGGCGCGCGAGGGACTGCCGGCGGTGCCGTTCGACGTCGCCCGCCCGCTGATCGGCGGCGGCGCCAAGACGCTGCTCGAACGCGGGCTCGCAGCCGAGGGGCTCGCCTGCACGCCGGCCGCGGTGGAGCGGCTCTATGCGGATTTCGTCGCCCACTACGCCGAGCACATCGCCGACCGCTCGCGCCCGTTTCCCGGCCTCGACGAGGCGCTCGACGATCTCGCCGCGCAGGGCTGCCGCTTCGCGGTGTGCACCAACAAGCTCGAACGGCTGTCCGTTCTCCTGCTCGACAAGCTCGGCCTGACGGCGCGCTTCGCGGCGATCTGCGGCCAGGACACCTTCGGGGTGCAGAAGCCCGATCCGGAAGTCTTCCGCCGCACCGCGCTCGCGGCCGGCGGGCGGCCGGAGCGCGCCATCATGGTCGGCGACTCTCAGACCGACATCGCGACCGCGCGCGCGGCCGGCGTTCCGGTCGTGGCGGTCGATTTCGGCTACACGCTCGAGCCGATCGTGTCGTTCGCACCGGACCGCGTCATCGCCGGCTACGCGGCGCTGCCGGGCGCGGTCCGCGATCTCGTTCCGCAGCTCGGATAGCCGGAGGCTCGGCGCCGGCGCGCGGGTGCGCGCGATTCGCGCCGCGCGCCGCGCCTCCCGTGAAATGTCAGACGCCGCCCGGAGAAAAGGTAAGGTCCGGCCGGATCGGTGTTTTTTCACCGCCCCGGGCCTGTGATTTGGGCAAAGCGTGATGTATCCGCCGTTGACCGTTTGGGCTAGATTGGCCCTCACGGTGGGGACGGCGCGGGGCGATCAGCCTGAGTTGTTGTCCGAGTACGGGCGCGTTCGACGCGACCGTATCGTCCCGTCCGGGCGCAAGACGGCGCTCAAGGCCGTCCAGATGTGGGTCATATCATGAGTCGGATCATCCTTGTTGCGGCATGCGGTCTCACGCTTGCAGCGTGCAGCGGCATGCCCGAACTGCCGAGCTTCAAGTCCTCGCCGCCGACGGTTTCCCTACGCATCGAATCCGAGCCGGCGGGCGCCCAGGCGACCGCCTCCGGTGCGAGCTGCCAGACGCCGTGCTCGCTCGAGGTTCCGGCCGCCGGCGACTTCAACGTGGATCTCGCGCTCAACGGCTACACCTCGCAGAGCGTGCCGGTGCACGTGATGCCGCCGGAGGACGTGCGCGAAGGCGACACCCCGCGGCTCGATCCCAACCCGCTCTACGTCCAGCTCGAGGCGACGCCACCGGCGACCAAGAAGAAGAAGCCCGCGCCGAAAAAGCCGAAGACGGTGGCGAGGCACACCCCCAAGGTGGCGTCGAAGCCGGCGACCAAGCCGGCCAAGCCCGCGCCGGAGACCGCGCAGGCGACGCCGGCCGGCCTGCCGGCGACCGCCGCCGAGATGACGACGTCCTCGGTGCCGACCGCCGCCTGGCCCACTTCGGCGCAGTGACTGCGACCGGCTGAGCCCGGCGGCGCGCGATGACGCGAAGGCGTGACGCGCCGCGCGGGACGGCGTGCGCGGGGGCCGCGGCTGGCCGCAAGGGCAGCGCCCGCGGGGGCGCTCCGTCGGATCGCCCGGTGCGGGCGCGGACCGTCCTTCCCGGACCGTCGCCCTGTTTCCGCTTGTCTTTGGTTGGATGCGCAAAACGCGCGGCGGGTCGGAGCCTGCCGGATCATCCCTCTGACGCAGCCCCGTCCGAACGATCGACCGGCCGATGTTTCGGATTTTCATCCGTCCCGCGCGCCAGCCGCCGAACGAATGCCGCCGAGGGTTGACACCCCGGGGACGTACTCCTTAAATCCCCGCCCTCCGGAGCATGATCCTGGATATCGGACGCCGGTCTTCGGACCGGCCAGGCTCACCTCACGGATCGGGCGCTTAGCTCAGCGGGAGAGCGTTCCCTTCACACGGGAGAGGTCGTAGGTTCAATCCCTACAGCGCCCACCATCGATTTTCCGCGGAATCCAGGCTTTTCTCGCGACCTTTCGACAGGCGCGTTCCATGGCATTCGCAAGCGCTCAATGCGAAGTTGCCGCTCCAGATCTGCGGATCTTGTTCGCTCCCGTTCACAGCGCATCACGTCCGGCGGGATTGGGTGCAGATCACAATTCTTCCGCCCCGCTCCATACCCGATCTTGACCGTTTGTCGTCTATAGGCTACATTCCGGCCTCATGATCGAGGTGCGCCAGACCGAGGAATTCTCGCGCTGGCTGCACCGCCTGAGAGATCCCGACGCCGCTGCACGCATCGTCGCACGCATTCGTCGCATGGAGCTGGGAAATCCCGGCGACACAAAAAGCCTCGGCCAGAGCATCAGGGAAATGCGCATCGCCTACGGCCCGGGCTACCGCGTCTACTATGTGCATCGTGGCGCGATGGTCGTGATTCTTCTGTGCGGTGGCGACAAGCGCACCCAGGCACAGGAAATCAAACGGGCGCGGGAACTGGCGGAGAGACTGTGATGCCCCAAAAGACGATGTCCAAAAAAGCACGGATCAAGACAACGGCCGCCAAAATCACGATGCCGAGAACGAGCCGGTTTGATGCGGCCAGCTATCTCGACAGCGAGACCCGTCAGGCGGCCTATATCGCCGCTGCGCTCGAGACCGGCGACGCAGAATTCGTGCGTGACGCGCTCAGCGTCGTCGCGCGAGCGCGCGGGATGGGGCAGATCGCCAGGAACGCCGGATTGAACCGGGAGAGCCTGTACAAGGCCCTCGGCGAACGCGGCAACCCCGAATTCGGCACCGTCATGCGCATCATTCGTGCGTTGGGACTGACGCTGTCGGCCCGCCCGGCGAAGACGGCGCGCAGACCAAGGAAATCTCAGGCCGCCTGAGCGCTCAACGATCGGCTGTCCAGCGAGCTGATGTTCATCGACGTGGTGCGCCGCTATCTGGTGACGATGCCGGCGGAAAAGGCAGGCTGGCTCGCAGGCCTGCGCGATCCCTTCGTCGGCAAGGCGCTCTCGCTCCTGCACGGACGCCCCGCGCACGCCTGGACGATCGAGGAACTGGCGAAGGAGGTCGGCCAGTCGCGCTCGGTCCTGGCCGAGCGGTTCACCGAGCTCGTCGGCACGCCGCCGATGCAGTATCTCGCGAGGTGGCGGATGCAGATCGCCTCCGAGCTGCTGAGCGGCGGCAACAAAAATCTCGCCGGCATCGCGGCCGAGATCGGCTACGAGTCGGAAGCCTCCTTCGGCCGGGCGTTCAAGAAGATGATCGGCGTGCCGCCGTCCGTCTGGCGCCGCCGCGCGCAGCCCGCGTAGCGCGGCGCCAAATCATCAGGGCCTGCGGCCCCTCAGGCTTGCGCCTGAATCGCGTGAGGCGCCGCGACGAGCGCCACCCCCTTCCACCTCCCCTCCTCGATCAGCCGCGCGACGATGCGCCGGATGACTCCCGCGACCACGTTGAGCACCGGGTTGTTGAGCTGCGAGCGGTGGCGGACGAGTTCGAGCCGCCATTGCAGGCCGCCGGATTCGAGCGCGATCGCGACCAGCGAAGCGTCTCCGCCGAAGGCTTCGAGCGCCGCGTGGGTCATGACGGAAAATCCGACGCCTTGGCGCAGCAGCGCATGCGTCGTCGCGAAGCCGTCGATCTCGGCGACGATGTTGAGCATCAGCGATCGTTCGCGAAACGCCTTCTCGACCAGCAGCCGCCGGCTGTTGGGGCTTTTCGGCAGGACGAGCGGCAGGCTCTCGAGCTGGGCGAGATCGCGCACCGGTCCGAGCGCGGCCATCTGCTCGCGCCGGCCGAGCAGATACATGTTCTCGATCGCGACCGGCTCGCAGGCGAGATCGCGATGCGCCGAGGGGTCGTAGAGCAGCCCGACGTCCACGCTGCGGCCGAGCAGCCGGTCGTAGGTCTCCGCGCTCAGGCCCTCGACGATGTGCACGCGGATGCCGGCATAGTGCTCGCCGAGCTCGCGCATGAGGTGCGGCACGATGATCTGCCCGGCCGCCGACGGCACGCCGACCGAGGCCGTGCCGGCCACCTCGTAGGCGTGCGCCCGCACCTCGTCGCGCAACTGCGCGAACTGGTCGAGGATCGACTTCGAGCGTGCGCGCAGGATCTGCCCGGCCGAGGTCAGCTCGACGCCGTGCCGGGTGCGCACGAAGAGCTGACAGCCGAGTTCCTGCTCCAGTTGCGCAATGCTGCGGCTCAGCGCCGGCTGTCCGATGCGCAGGAAGCCGGCCGCCTTCGAGAAGCTGCGGCTTTCCGAGATCTGCACGAAGTAGCGCAGGCTGCGCGCGTCCATGGGCATACTATTCCTTCGATCAATGGAAAGTATGATTTTTATGCCTTTGACAGATATTAGCCTGGGACGCAACTTCGCCTCGCGCGCATTGTGCGGGCGCGGGCCCGGCCGGGCCGCAACGACGGGACCCAAGGGGAGGAGCGATGACCATCGACCTGAAGAAGCTCAAGAAGCCCATGCCGAAGGACATCACCCCGTGGGATCTCCTGCAGCCGGTCGACGAACAGCGTTTCGGCAAGGTGGTGTTCGACCGCAAGGAGCAGGAGCGCTGGTCGAAGGCGATCTTCGTCGGCGGCCTGCCCTACATGTATCGCAAGGCCTACCTCGTGCTCGACATGATCTACGGCCTGCTCGAGCTCAAGGAGGGCGACAAGGTCTTCCTCATCGGCGAGGCGCTCGAGGCCTGCGGCTTCGTCGACGACCTGAAGGCGCGCGTCGGCGCGAGCGGGACGGTCACGGCGCTCGACATCCAGGAGGACTGCCGCGACGCCTTCTTCAACAACAAGCGCGGCGTCGGCGGCCAGCGCGGCACGTTCCGCTACAACTACACGTCGAAGATTCCCGACGAGGCCTATGACGTCGTCGTCAATCTCCAGGCGATCCAGCACGCCGACGAATGGCGCGAGACCGGCAGGGAATTCCTGCGCATCATGAAGCCCGGCCGCCGCCTGGTGATGGCGGAAATCCACCTCGGCGCGCCGCAGCAGGACTGGAAGATCCGCCAGGACCTCCACATCGAGCACCTGATCGACAAGATCATGTCGCGCATTTGCGGCAGCATCCTCGAGTTTCCCTACTACAGCATGCAGGAGTTGCACGAGGCGTTCGCCGGCCAGCTCGAGGAGATGGACGACTTCGAGTGGCGGGGGCTCGAGGTCTTCTGGGGACGCAAGCCGCGGTGACCGCGATCCTTCCGTGCGCACGCAGATCGCATCCATGCGGCCGATCGACCCAGCGTCAGGGGCGGCCGATCGGCTATAAAGCAGGACCGACGGGACCGATTTGACGTGATCAACGCCAGCAACGACAGGCCCAGCCCCTGGGACTTGATGCAGCAGTTCGATTCTGCGCGCTTCGGCCCGGACATTTTCGACCCCGCGCAGCAGGCGCGCTGGTCGCACGCCATGTTCATCGGCGGCCTGCCGTACATGTGGCGCTTTCTTGCCCGGCCGGTCCTGCCGAAGATCTACGACCTCGCCGAGCTCAGGCAGGGCGACAAGGTTCTGCTGTTCGGCGAGTCGCTCGAGAGCTGCGGCTTCATCGCCGACCTGCACGAACGTGTCGGGCCGGCGGGCGCGGTCGTGCCGATCGACATCCAGGAGGCCGCGCGCAACGCGGTCGCGGCACGCCAGCGCGGCAGCGGCGGGATGATCGGGACGTTCAGCTATCCCGAATACACGAAGGACACGGCGGACGCCGCCTACGACGTGGTCATCAACCTGCAGGGCATCCAGCACGCCGAGGACTGGACGGCGGCCGGCAAGGAATTCCTGCGCATCATGAAGCCCGGGCGTCGGCTGGTCATGGCCGAGATCGTGCTCGGCTCGCCCGAACAGATGTGGAAGATCAGTTCGGACCTGCACATCCAGCACCTGTTCGACAAGATCTTCTCGCGGCGCGGCATCGCGTTCGGCGACCTGCCCTACTACAGCCCGCAGGCGCTCGAGCGGGCGTTCGCCGGGCTTCTCGCCGAAACCGGACAATTCGAATGGCGCGGCCTTGAAGTGTTCTGGGGCCGCAAAGCCTGAGAGAGCGGTTCAACAACAAGCTGACGCCGAACAAACGACGACAGCGAAAGCAGACCCGAAGGGGAGGAAATTGATGAACTGGAACAACCGGACCATCATGGCCGGCATCGGCGCCCTTGCCGTTGCGGCCGCATTGGCGACGAACGCAAGCGCCCAGAACTATCCCAACCGGCGCATCACCTTCGTGGTCGGTTTCGCCGCCGGCGGATTTGCCGACGCGGTCGCGCGGATCATCGGCGACCAGGTCAGCAAGAAGCTCGGCCAGACCGTGGTGGTCGAGAACCGCGGCGGCGCCGCCTCGAACATCGCCGCCCAGCTCGTCGCCAAGGCCGCCCCGGACGGATACACGGTGCTGGTCAGCACCACGGCGCTCGCCATCAACGCGACGATGTACAAGAAACTCGAATACTCGCTGGTCGACGATCTGATTCCGGTGGCGATCGCGGTGCGCGCGCCCGAGACGTTCTCGGTCGGTCCCGGCAAGCCGCAGACCATGCAGAAGTTCATCGAGGCCGGCAGATCGAAGGAGCTGACCTTCAGCAGCGCAGGCGTCGGATCGGGCTCGCATCTGACCTGGCTGTCCTTCTTCAAGATCAACGCCAAGGCGAACGTCGTCCATGTCCCGTTCCGGGGTGGCGCGCCCGCCATGCAGGCCGCCATGGCCGGCCAGGTCGACGGCCTCGCCGCCACGGCCTCCGGCCCGACCGTGAGCCAGCTCTTGCCCGGCGGCGGCCTCAAGTGCCTGGCGGTTGCCGCCGACGAGCGCTACCCGCTCCTGCCGGATTGCCCGAGCCTTGGCGAACTCGGATATCGCAACGCCGAGGGATCGTCCTGGGTCGGCTTCTGGGTCCCGCGAGCCACTCCGGCCAACGTCGTCGCGGCGCTGAACAAGGCCATCAACTCGATCACCGAGGACAAGGCCGCGACGGCAAATCTCAAGCAGAACGGCGACCTTCCGGGGTTCTCCGTCGAAGCCGCCGACAAGTACGTCCGCAGCGAGGTGGCCACCTGGGGCGAGCGCGTGAAAGCGTCCGGCGCGCAGGTCGAATAGGCCCGCACGCGAGGGCGATGCACCGGCGGCGCCGGCCTCCCGCGCGATGGAGACCCTCTGACCCGCCGGTGCGTCCGGGCCGACGCCGGAACATGACGCCGAGCCGGGCCGAGAACGCGACTCTCGAGCAGAAAGAACGGACCCGACGATGAACGCCGCGACGAAGCCGATCTCGCGCCTGCCGAGACTGCCGGAGCCGCCCGCCGACCCCCTGGCGGCGGACATGTTCAGGACGATCCAGGGTCACGGCCGGCCGATCCTCAACGTGCATCGCATGTCGCTGCACTCGCCGAAGATCTTCCACGCCTCGGCGACCTACGCGGGGGCGCTGCGGCGCGACATCTCTCTGCCGCGGACGCTCTGCGAGCTCGTCATCGTGCGCACGGCCCAGCTGCAGAGCTGTCCGTATGTGCTCGGCGTGCACATCCGCATGGCGCGCGAGTGCGGCGTGTCCGATGCGCAGCTGGCGGCGATCGCCGATTGGGAGACGTCGGCCCTGTTCGACAAGCGCGAGAAGGCGGCGCTCGCCCATGTCGAGGGGATGGCGACCGACGGTACGTCGGTCGATGACGCGGCTTTCGCCCGACTGGCCGCCGTTTTCACGCCGCAGGAGATCATGGAGCTCTCGACCCTTTGCGGCTTCTACATCGGAAACTGCCGCTGCATGAACGCGCTCGGTCTCGTGCCGGAAGCGGATTGACGTCGGCGCCCGGTGGCGCTTTCTCCCGACATTGACCCTCGCCGCAAAATGCCGTTGATCATCGCCGGAAAGTTCGGCGCGAAAAATGGAAGTCTGCCATGCCTCTTTCAGAGACGATCAAGACGCTCATCAACCAAGCCTGGGTCGACGGGTATCCGTGCCTGCTCGCGACCGCCGGTGCGGACGGGCCCAACATCAGCCCGAAGGGCAGCCTGCTCGTGTTCGACGACCAGCACCTCGCCTACTGGGAACGATCCAAAAAGAAGGCGCTGGAGAACCTCGCGCACGACAAACGCGTCGCGGTCATCTACGCGAACTTCAAGGCGCAGCGCGACGGCATCCTGGAGTCCGGCTTCCTGCGATTTTTCGGAACGGCCGAGTTGCACGAGGAAGGTCCGATCAAGGACGCGATCTTCGCCCGGCTCAGCAAGCGTGAGCAGGAGCACGTCGGCGCCGACACCGGGATCGGCGTGCTGATCCGCATCGAGCGCACGGCCGACGCGCGCGGCAAGCCGTTCATGTGAGGGGCGCTTGCGCGTCGTGGAAAGGGCACCGGCGCAGAGGCGTCCTGGAGAACTCCGCCTTCGAACTCACCGCGACCGACCGGGGACACCGGGAACTCGGCTGTTTGCGCGATCGCATCGTCGCACGAGTTGCGTCGCTACCCGATCCGCGCAGCAGCCCGTGTGGCGTGGGACGCTGCCTCTATGGCCCGACCGCGAGAATCATCCCGGCCGTCTGCTGTCCGCTCGCCAGCGCCGCCTCGACCGTTCCCATGTCGGGCCCCCCGTAGAGCGCCTCGCCGCAGAAGAACACGGCCGTGTCGTCATCCGGCTTTTGCACGACCGCCTGCACGTCCCGCGTCTTCGGCGTGGCGTAGGAATAGGCGCCGCGCGCGAACGGGTCGTTGCCCCAGTTGATCGCCTCCGAAGCGACGAGCTGCGTCCGAAGGCGGTCGATCGCGACATCGAAGATCCTTGAAAGCGACGCCAGTCCCATGTCGACGAGCTCGCTTGCCGCAAGTCTCGCCGCGGCCCCGGCCCGCGGCCCCGCGAACCAGCCGGTCAGCACCGGATGGCCGGCCGGGTGCTGCGTCCACCATGTCGGCACCGTCGCGTCGGAGAACAGAAACGACAGCCCGGCGAGACCCGCCGGGCCGATTTCGGCCCACCACCGCGTCGCGAACCGCAGCAGGATCTTCACGACGTTGCCGTAACCGATCTCGGCCATGGCGATCGCCGCCTTCGCGCGCGCGGCCGGGGGAAGCGCGAGCTCGCCGAGGAGCGGAAGCGGTACGGCGAGGATCGCCGCATCCGCGTCGAACGCCTCGCCATCGCGACAACGCGCCGTGATCCCCCCGCCGACTTCCTCGATGGCCGTCACGGTGGCGCCGAGGCGGATCGACACGCCCTGCCCACGGCATTCGGCGAGGAGAAACGCGATCAGCGCCCCGTATCCGCCGCCGACCCTCCCCTGCCGGCCGAGGCCGCGGCTGAGCCATTCGTCGCGCAGCGCGAACGTGCTGAAGCGGTCGGGATCGGCGGCATCGTAGCCTTCGACCATCCGCCTGATTTCCTGGCGCAGTTCGTCATATTGCGGGTCGGCGAAGTGCTGATCGAGGAAGCGCGCAACCGGCAGATCGGACTTCAATTCCCTCAGCGCCTCGCGCAACGCTTCGGCGTGCGGCAGGGGCGAGTCGTCCTGCAACAGCGCGCCGCCTTCGGCGACCCAGTGCGTGCCCTCGATCGGCACCAATGGAAGTCGCGCCTCGCGCATCACCGCGCGGGTCACGCTCGCCCTCCCGTGGACGAATTCGGCGCCGCCTTCGGCCGGGTATCCGAATTTGACCGGCGACAGCGGACAGATGCGCCCGCCGCACCGCCCGCGCGCCTCGAGAATGGTCACCGTCCTGTCGGCGCGCGCGAGTTCGCGCGCCGCCATCAGACCGGCCGCACCGGCACCGACGATGAGGAAGCGATTGGGACGGGAACGACGCATGGTCTCTGATATCGATCGGTGCGCGGCACGGACATCGCCGCAGCCACACACGATCGAAATAGCATGGCATGATGGAATTTTCCGGGCTCGCGGCACGACCGTCGCAGATCAGCGGGCGCAGCCCTCACTTTCGACACGCACCTGGCGATCTGCGCGAGAGACCGGGAGAGCCAGCGACGATCGCCGGCGGCGGCGACAAGGCAAAGGCGCAACGGCCGCAAGGCGACCGAGGATTGCGAGCCTACCGCCTCGGCGGCGCTAGACGTTCTCGATCAGGGTGCTCACGCCATCGACCGTGTCGTAGATCGCAACCCGAACCACGGGGTGCCCTTTTTTGATCGCCTGCGCCGCCTTTTCGGCGACTTCGGCGCTCGCATAGGAGCCCTTGGTTTGCCGGTCGACCTGAAGCAGATAACGGCCCGACTCCGGCCTCTTGCGCTGGCCGAGCGATTCTTCCGCGGGTTCTTCCGCGCGGGGAACGGTGGTCAGGGTCTTCGTGGAGTCTCGTGGAATCATCTCATGTCTCCGATTCTGATTGACGCAAATGTATCGTGATTCCCGCTGCTGCGGGCCGTCCAAGCACCGGCGCGACCGCGGTCTCCGGCTCATCGATCAGTGTTCGCCTGCCAAAGCGGTTCTGTTCCGCGATCTTGCCTTTGGGCGCGTCGGCAACCGCGGCGCGCTCGGCCCCGTCTCTCGCCAGGCGCAGCGCATTCACACGCTCGTTCCCGGCGCGAACTTCCTTCTGCTGGATCTCGTATTCCGACGGCTTACTTTTTGTTTGGCGAAGTCTTGCGAACCGCGCGTCTGCCTGCTCCGTTCGTGAGCGATCCACCAAAGCGACCTTCTCGATTTGCGACAACTGAACCGGCCCGCGGCCCGCACCCCGCCAACGCGACCTGCGAATGAATTCGCCAGGCCGCGAGCGGATCAAGTCGTGCGAGAATTTCGCCCGGTCCTTTGACCGGAAGCCATGACCAAGAGTGCCGCCGGCATCGGAAAGCCGCCCTCGCTTCCCGGCCCCAGGTCGCTCCAATCTGCGGCCAACGACATCGGCGTGCCGCCTCGCGGTCCTCTCCTCATCGAGGCGGGAGCACGGGTCTCTCGGGTCATTGGCGCCCTGGGGGATGCATGCCGATGATCTCCGCAATATGGGGGTTCTCCGGCCAATAGCCAGCCTTTTCTTGCCCGAGAGGCCAAACGTCGCTTGCGGAGCGGTCAGGCACGTCCTACGCTCACTGATCGAGCTTCGGCCGGACGACTTGGCCTTGCCGCGAATTGCGCGCCGGACTGACGACATTCCACCAATCTCGATTCGCTCGCTGCGCCAGTACGCAGCGCGGATGCACATGCACAGAAAGAAAGACTCCCAATGACGACGGGAACCGTGAAATGGTTCAACGGCCAGAAGGGCTTCGGCTTTATCCAGCCAGACGATGGCGGCAAGGACGTGTTCGTCCACATCAGCGCCGTCGAGCGTGCCGGCATGCATAGCCTCAACGAGGGACAAAAGATCTCGTTCGAGGTTGTTGCCGACCGCAAGACCGGCAGGTCCTCGGCAGGCAATCTGCGCACCGTCTAGGGGACGGCCGTCAGCCAGTCGCTCTGACACGGATCTCCCGGCAGAGCACCCCATCCGAGCCCCGCGACCGCTTTTCCGGACGCGGGGTCTTTGCCAATGACCCGTAGTGGAGCGCCTCCAGCGCAATCTGACCATCTTGTTGGTTGTATGCGAGGAGATCCTGGAGAGCACACATGGCCAGTTTGAAGAAAACACCGCAGGAAGAAGCCAGCGCAGCCGCGCTCAAGGCGCAACGCGAGAAGGACGCGGCGCAGGCCATGCGGGAATACCGCGCGCAAGAAGTGGCGCTTCTCGCCAACACGGCGCGCCTTCGCGCGCTGCGACTCGCGCAGGAGACGGAAGCCGCCAAACCCGCGAAGAGGCGGGGCGCATCGACCGCGACCACCCGATCTGCTCAGCGCCGGACTCCAAAGAAATAGCGCCCGGCAGCGCGACCAAGTCGCAGCCCGCGGCGCCAGGCCCCGACCGGGCCATACGAAATTTCCGCGCCGGCTGCGCCGCCGGCGACCCGTGCCCGCGGCGCAACAGACCGCACAAAGGTACGTGAGGACGGATCCGGGTCCTGAATTCCGGGTTGCCCGCCTCGGCGATCTATGGCCTCTCTGTGGCAAGTCCCCGGGTCAATCCTTTCCCCGCCAACAGACCGCCACGAGGCCCCTGCGATGCGCTCGCGCTTCCTCGCCGCCCTCCCCGTTGCCCTGGTTGTTGCCCTCGGTTCTTGCGCGTTCCTGGCCAGTCCGCTGAAGGCGCAGGACCTGACCCTGTTCGATCCGGAGGAGATGCGCAGCGGCGGCGCGCCGCGCGGAAAACTCCCCGGTCAGCCCGCGGTCGCCGCCTCGCCGATCCCCCGCACCACCGTCGCCTACGACGGCAAGGAGGCACCCGGGACCATCATCGTCAACACCGCGGAGCGGCGGCTCTACCTCGTGCTCGGCAACGGCCAGGCGCTGCGCTACGGCATCGGGGTCGGCCGCCTCGGCTTTACCTGGGCCGGTGTCACGTCGGTATCGGCCAAGCGCGAGTGGCCCGACTGGACCCCGCCGCCGCAGATGCTGCGCCGCCGCCCCGACCTGCCGCGCCACATGGCCGGCGGCCCGGAGAACCCGCTCGGGGCGCGTGCCTTGTACCTCGGCTCCTCGCTGTTCCGCATCCACGGCTCGAACGAGCCGGAGACGATCGGCCAGGCGGTGTCGTCGGGCTGTTTCCGCCTCACGAACGAGGATGTCATCGACCTCTACGACCGGGTGCGCGTCGGTGCGCGGGTGATCGTGCTGCGCTGAGGGCGCACGCGCATCGCGGCGGTCGAGCGCTCGATTCTCTGCGGCCAGCCGGCGCCGCACGCGGATCAATGCCGTCCCGGCGGCTCGCGCGACATCCCTCGCGCCGCGAGTTCGTCGAGATAGTCGCGCCAATAGGCTTCGCGATTGCGGCCGAGTTCCAGCAGATAGTCCCAGCTAAAGATGCCGGTCGAGTGCATGTCGTCGAAGGCGAGCCGCACTGCGTAGTTGCCGATCGGATGAACTTCGAGGATCGTCACGTTCTTCTTCCCCGGCACCGTCTTGCGCTCGTCGGGCGAATGCCCCTGCACCTCGGCGCTCGGGCTCTTGACGCGCAGGTACTCGGCCGGGAGTTCATGGCGCTCGCCGTTGTCGAAGGTGACGATGAGCGCGGCGCGGTCCTTGCGCAGCCGCAGTTCGGTCGGCCAGGCCTTGGATGTCTGCGGTTGAACCATGTTGCCTCCTGGCGGGGTTTGCGCTGAAATCGGCTATCCCCCGGCGATCGAGAACGGCCCACCCCATCGCGGCCCGCAAGGCTGCTCCCCGCCCTGCGGCGGGGCGTCGCCGAAGGTCTCGATTTCAACCTGAATAGCAAGTATATCTTTAAACGTCATGGCGCTACGAGACGAACCCGACCAGGCTCCGCCCGCCGAGCGGCGCCCCGTTGACCGCGGATCCGCGCTCCCGGATCCGGCGGCGCTGGTCGATCCGTTCGGCCGGACCATCAGCTACGTGCGCGTGTCCGTCACCGACCGCTGCGATTTCCGCTGCGTCTACTGCATGTCGGAAAACATGACCTTCCTGCCCAAGGCCGACGTGCTGAGTCTCGAGGAGCTCGACCGGCTGTGCTCGGCGTTCGTGGCGCGCGGGGTGCGCAAGCTGCGCCTCACGGGCGGCGAGCCGCTGGTGCGGCGCGGCATCATGACCCTCGTGGGCTCGCTCGGGCGCCATCTCGTCTCGGGCGCGCTCGACGAGCTCACGCTCACCACCAACGGCTCGCAATTGCGCAAGTACGCCCGCCAGCTCGCCGATCATGGCGTCAAGCGCATCAACGTCTCGGTCGACACACTCGATGCCGACAAGTTCCGCGCCATCACGCGCTGGGGAGACCTGCGCCAGGTGCTCGACGGTATCGACGCGGCGCAGGAGGCCGGTCTCGCCATCAAGATCAACGCGGTCGCGCTCAAGGGCGTGAACGAGGATGAATTCCCCGCCCTGATCGAGTGGGCGCACGGCCGCGGCATGGACCTCACGCTGATCGAGGTGATGCCGCTTGGCGACGTCGGCGAGGGCCGGCTCGATCAGTATCTGCCGCTCTCGCTCGTGCGCGCGCGGCTCGCCGAGCGCTTCACGCTCGAGGACATCGACTACCGCACCGGCGGCCCGGCCCGCTACGCACGGGTGGCGGAGACCGGCGGGCGGCTCGGCTTCATCACGCCGCTCACCCACAACTTCTGCGAATCCTGCAACCGCGTGCGCGTGACGTGCACCGGAACGCTGTTCATGTGTCTCGGCCAGGAGGACGCGGCCGACCTGCGCTCGCCGTTGCGCGCCTCGGCAGGCAACGATCTGCTTCACGCGGCGATCGACGAAGCGATCCGGCGCAAGCCCAAGGGCCACGATTTCGTCATCGACCGGCGCCACAAGCGGCCGGCGCTCGCCCGCCACATGAGCGTGACCGGCGGCTGAACGTACCGATCTCCGTTTCATCCTCTCCGGCGGAGAGGTGACCGACGACAGCCGGAAGGCCCAGATCAGACACAGGTCGGCTGGACGGTCAGGCCGCCACCGCGGCAATGAGGTGGCGCACTTCGTCGATCATCAGCTTCGACGGCTCGAAGCGCACGCCGAGCCCGTCGCGGCCGACCCAGACGACCGTTCCTTCGACCGGCCGCAGGCCCTGGAACTGAAGGACGATCGGCGTGCCGATCGGAATGTCGGGAACGCGCTCGATGCGCGCTCCACCTTCGCTGACGTCGAACACGCAGATGTCGAGCCTGCGGCCGCCGACCTCGAGGCCCGCGGTGACGTTGATGTCGTAGCGCGAGAACTCGCGCAGGTCGGCGTGCAGCGCCTTGTGCAGGATCGCGGGAATTTCCGCGCTCAGCGCCTGGGACGACTGCTGCATCGCGTAGGCGACCTCCGCCACCTCGACGGCATGCATGCTCGAGCGCGCGACGCGGTCGGCGATCTGCAGCAGGCGGCCGGCGACGTCCGAGACGGCCTGGTGGTTTTCCTGCACGCCGCCTGAGAATCCCTGTGTTGCCACCCGCTGCCGCTCAACGGCGGCGGCCACCCCGTCCGCCATGGCCGACAGCTGTTCGATCGCCTCCACGATCCCGGCAAGTTCCGCCACCGCATCACGGGCCGTCGATTGGATCTCCGAGACCTTGGCGCCGATCTCCCCGGTCGAGCGCGCGGTCTGGGTTGCCAGGCTCTTCACTTCGGACGCCACCACCGCGAACCCCCGCCCCGCCTCCCCGGCCCGCGCCGCCTCGATCGTGGCGTTGAGGGCAAGCAGGTTGGTCTGCGCGGAGATGCTGGTGATCACGCCGACGATGGCGCCGATCTCGTCCGCGGCCTTCGCCAGCGCATCGAACGTCTCGCGCGAGGCTTGCGCGCGCTGCACCGCCGCGCGCCCGACGGTCATGCCGCGCCCGACCTCGTCGGAAATCTCGTCGATGGCCGTGATGACCTCCCGCGAGGCCTGGCTCACCTGCGCGTTCGCGCTCTGCGACTCGGCGGCGACGTGCGCGGTCTCGGAGGACGCGCTGCGGATCGCCTCGAGGGTCGCGCTCATCTCGTCGGCCTTCGCCCGCAGGGCGGCGGCGCCCTCGATGACCGGGCCGAGACCTGCGGCCGTCGTCATTTCGAGCTGCTGCGCCATGTTGGCGAGGTTGGCGCGGCGGCGTTCGCGCTGGACGCGCTCGACCTCCGTAAAGGCGAGATCCCGCCGCTGACGGTCTCCGACGACTTCGGCAAAGCGCTCGAGCGTGGCGAGAAAACGCGCCAGCTCGCAGCGCTCCCGCTCGCCCTCGGCGGTCACCCCCAGTTCATTGTGCGCCACGGCCTCGAGCGTGTCGGCCGCGATGCCGAGCGGCCTCACCACGGAGCCGATGAGGACGACGCCGCCGCTCACCGCCGCCGCGAAAGCACCAAGCCCGAGCGCGTCGAAACCCAGGACCGAAATCGACGAAACGCTGGCGAGGTCCGCGAGCCGGACGAGCATCGGGGCGGCGAGCAGCAGCACGCCTGCGACGCTCAGTCGCTCGAGAACCGTCAAGCGCTGCATGGACCTGCCCTCGTCTCGCCATGTCGCGAGCCCACCGCCCAGGCAAGACTGCCTGAACGTCATCTGCCGAACAGCCCACTCTCTTACCGCCTCCGCAGTTAACCGAGGG
Source organism: uncultured Hyphomicrobiales bacterium (assembly GCA_964538565.1). Classification (GTDB taxonomy): domain Bacteria; phylum Pseudomonadota; class Alphaproteobacteria; order Rhizobiales; family Xanthobacteraceae; genus CAYVBN01. The sequence continues at coordinate 37,941 of CAZIGW010000227.1, forward strand.
TTGCATTTATCGAATGTTTACAAACGGCTCGGCGCACCGGGCGGAACAGCGGCCCGAACCTGTGCACCCGGCCGGTTCCCCCGGCGCTGCGCCGGGTCAAGTTTCCATTGACGCCCCGTTGCTTGTTCGGATTAGGTGAACCGGCATCGGCGCCGGCCTCGGGAGAAGCCGTTGCCGACCGGGGGCAACGGAGCAAGAACAAGGCGCGCCAGCGCCGCGATCCGGCGCTTGCAGGCGTCCTGAGGGGGATGTCTCGTGAGGGGACTGCTGGCTGTCAGCCGCGTCATCGACGCGGTGAACCTGCGTATTGGCAAGGTCCTGAGCTGGTTGATCGTCGCCGCCGTGCTGATCTCGGCGACGAATGCCACCGTGCGCAAGATCTTCGACACGTCGTCCAACGCCTGGCTCGAATTGCAGTGGGTGCTGTTCAGCGTGGTGTTCCTCCTGTGCTCGCCCTGGACGCTGCTTGCCAACGAGCACATCCGCATCGACATCGTGAACAACCTGCTGCCCAAGCGCGTGCGCAACGTGATCGACCTCGTCGGACATGCGCTGTTCCTGCTGCCGCTGACGGTGATCATGATCATCACCGCCTATCCGTTCTTCGTGCGCTCGTATCTGATCGACGAACAATCCCAGAATGCCGGCGGCCTTCCGCAGTGGCCGGCGAAGTCGCTGGTGCTCATCGGTTTCGTCGCGCTGTTCTTCCAAGGGATCTCCGAGCTCATCAAGCGCATCGCGGTGATGCGCGGCGACATTCCCGATCCGCATGACAGCGCCGGTCCGCACTCCGCCATCGAGGCGGAGGTCGAACGGCTGCTCGCCGACACCGGCCCCGAGCCCCGTTAGGGCGTTCACGGAGACACGCCCATGGTGGAGCTGTTCATCCATTACATGGCGCCGATCATGTTCGCGGCGCTCGTCCTCTTCCTGCTGCTCGGATATCCGGTGGCGTTCTCGCTCGCCGCCAACGGACTGATCTTCGGGCTGATCGGCATCGAGCTCGGCCTGTTCCGGCCCGACTTCCTGCAGGCGCTGCCCGAGCGCGTCTACGGCGTGATGGGCAACGAGACGCTGCTGGCGATCCCCTTCTTCACCTTCATGGGGCTGATCCTCGAACGATCCGGCATGGCGGAGGACCTGCTCGACACCATCGGGCAGCTGTTCGGCACGATCCGCGGCGGACTCGCCTATGCGGTCGTGTTCGTCGGCGCGCTGCTGGCGGCGACGACCGGCGTGGTCGCCGCCTCCGTGATCTCGATGGGGCTCATCTCGCTGCCGATCATGCTGCGCTACGGCTACGACCGGCGCGTCGCCACCGGCGTGATCGCCGCTTCGGGAACGCTGGCGCAGATCATTCCACCCTCGCTCGTTCTGATCGTCATGGCCGACCAGCTCGGCCGTTCGGTCGGCGACATGTACGAAGGTGCGTTCCTGCCGGGGTTGATGCTCGCCGCGCTCTATGCCTTCTACGTCTTCCTGGTGACGCTCTTTTCCCCCGCCTCGGCGCCGGGCCTGCCGAAGGACGCGCAGCGCATCCTCGAAAAGCCGGAGCTTGCTCGCCGCCAGGGCGCGTTCACCGGGCTCGGACTGCTGGTGGTCTTTCCGGTTCTCCTGCTGGTCCTGCTCGCGATCTACAATCTCATCGCCGACGAAAGCGGATTGTTGCCGGTCGCCGGCGGCACCGCCGAATACATCCTTGCCGGCATCGGCGTGGTGGTGGCTGCCTACGTGCTGGCCGCCTACGGTCCGAAGGTCCTCGGCCTCGTTCCGCGGCTCAATCTGCTGGTGCTGACGACCGCCGCCGCCTTCATCGCCTACCTGGTCATGGAGCGCACCGAGGTGCGCGCGGGCGCCGACTTCGTCGTCCTGACGATGTCGCTCACCGTCACGATCTCGTTCGTGTTCGCGCTGCTCAACCATCTGCTGCGGCTCGGCATCCTTTCGAAGATGACCGAGGAGGTCACCTTCGTGATGGTGCCGCCGCTGGCGCTCATCTTCCTGGTGCTCGGCACCATCTTCATCGGGGTCGCCACGCCGACCGAAGGCGGCGCCATGGGCGCGAGCGGCGCTCTGATCCTGGCGGCGATGAAGCGGCGGCTGACCTGGGACCTCGTGCGGCAGGCGACGGAATCGACCGCGAAGCTCTCCGCCTTCGTGGTATTCATCCTGATCGGCGCGCGCGTCTTCTCGCTCACCTTCTACGGCGTCGACGGACATCGGTGGGTGGAAGAGCTGCTGGTCAGCCTGCCGGGCGGACAGATCGGCTTCCTGATCTTCGTCAACGCGTTTGTGTTCGTCCTCGCGTTCTTTCTCGATTTCTTCGAGCTGGCGTTCATCGTCATCCCGCTGCTCGGGCCGGCCGCGGAGCGGCTCGGCATCGACCTGATCTGGTTCGGGGTGATGCTGGGCGTGAACATGCAGACCTCGTTCATGCATCCGCCGTTCGGGTTCGCGCTGTTCTACCTGCGCTCGGTGGCCCCGAAGGACTCTTACATCGACCGGGTGACCAAGAAACGCATGGAGCCGGTGACGACCGGCCAGATCTACTGGGGCGCCGTGCCGTTCGTGATCATCCAGTGCATCGCGGTCGCGCTGGTGATCGCCTTTCCGCGCATGGTGACGCACTACAAGGGGTCGGGGCCGAAGGTCGATCCGTCCAAGATCGAGATCAACATTCAGCAGCCGGACCTGCCGCCTCCGCCGCTCGACTTCAGCGAGCCGCCGAAGATTCAGTGAGATGCCGGCGCGGTGACGCGTCAGCAATGCGCAGCGCCTTGTGTAGTCTCTTCACCTCTCCCCGGCGGGGAGAGGTTTCGATTCGGCGCGCACCATCACATTGCCTCGGACTGCCGAGATTCAGGTTCGCGTGCGGTTGCGGATCAGGAACGTGTCGTAGGTGTATTCGGCGACCTGCCACCACAGATACTGGTCGTTGCGGAACGCGAGCAGCGAATCCCAGATCTTCTTGAACGCCTCGTTGCTGCTGGAGACCTCGTGATAGAGATCGAGCGCCGCCTTGAGGCAGGCGTCCATCACCTGCGGAGGGAACGGCCGCAGGATCGCCCCGTTGGCGACGAGGCGCTTGAGTGCCGCCGGATTGAGCGCGTCGTATTTCGACTGCATCCAGGTGTTCGCCATCTCCGAGCACGTGCGCACGATCGACTTGTAAACCGGTGGCAGGTCGTTCCACTTCTCGATGTTGATGAAGTTGTGCAGCATCGCGCCGCCTTCCCACCAACCGGGGTAGTAGTAGTACTGCGCGACCTTCTGGAAGCCGAGCTTCTCGTCGTCGTACGGGCCGACCCATTCGGCCGCGTCGATCGTGCCCTTTTCCAGCGCCGGGTAGATGTCGCCGCCGGCGATCTGCTGCGGCACGCAGCCGATCTTCTGCAGCACGCGGCCCGCATAGCCGCCGATGCGCATCTTGAGGCCGTTGAAGTCGCCCGGCTCCTTGATCTCCTTGCGGAACCAGCCGCCCATCTGGCAGCCGGTGTTGCCGCACGGCAGGGCGTAGATGTTGTACTTCTTGTAGAAGTCGTTCATCAGCTCGATGCCGTTGCCGAAGAACATCCAGGCATTCTGCATCCGGCTGTTCAGCCCGAACGGCACCGCGGTGGCGAGCGCGAAGGTGGGATCCTTTCCGACGTAGTAGTAGGACGCCGTGTGCGCCATCTCGACCGCGCCGTTGGTCACCGCGTCCGCCGCCTGCAGGCCGGGCACGAGTTCGCCCGCGGCGAAGACCTGGATGCGGAACTTGTTGTCGGTCGCTTCCGCCACCGCCTTGGCGAAGATCTCCGCCGCGCCGTAGATCGTGTCGAGCGACTTGGGAAAGCTCGAGGTGCAGCGCCACTTGAGCTCCGGCATCGACTGGGCGACCGCCGGCTTGGCCACGGCCGCAGCGGCGGCCCCGACCGCCGCCGTCTTGAGAAATTCACGTCGCTTCATGTTGCGGTTCTCCTCGATAGATCCCAGCGGCGGCGGCGCTGTCCCCTGCCGATTCCGGCCGCACGGCGGCGCGCACCTTGGCCGACTGCCGTGGCGAAATCCAGTGAGTTCTCGATGCGACGAAAGTTTGGCCACATGGTCCGGCGTGACGTGCCGGACCATCGAGATGATCGCCTCGAAGGACGGGGCCGCTCGCGCTCGAAAATCGCCGGGCGCGGCGCGCCGTGCGCCGGCGCCCCGCCGCACCCTCAGGTGTGCGTGCGCGTGCGGATCATGAACGTGTCATAGGTGTAATCCGCGACCTGCCACCACAGGTATTCCTCGTTCTTGAACGCCATGAGGTGGTCGTAGATCTTCTTGAAGTCGGGGTTGGTCTTGGCCGTCTCCGCATTCACCTCGTTCGAGGCCTTGAGGAACGCCTCCATGATCTGCTGGCTGAACGCGCGCAGCTGCGTTCCGTTGGCGACCAGCCGCTTGAGGGCCGCCGGATTGCGTGCGTCATAGCGCGCCTGCACGTCGACGTTGGCATAGGCGGCCGCCGCCGTCATGATCGCCTTGTACGACTTCGGCAGGCTCTCCCACTTCTCCAGGTTGATGAAGTAGTGCAGCGCGGTCGCCCCCTCCCACCAGCCGGGGTAATAGTAATATTTCGCGACCTTGTAGAACCCGAGCTTCTCGTCGTCGTAGGGCCCGACCCATTCGGCCGCGTCGATCGTGCCCTTCTCCAGCGCCGGATAGATGTCGCCGCCGGCAATCTGCTGCGGCACGCCGCCGAGCTTCTGGATGGTGCGGCCGGCCCAGCCGCCGATGCGGAATTTCAGCCCCTTGATGTCGTTGACGGACTTGATCTCCTTGCGGAACCAGCCGCCCATCTGCGTCCCGGTGTTGCCGCCCGGCATGCCGTAGAGATTGAATTTCTTGACGAAGTCGTTGATGAGCTGGTTTCCGCCGCCGTCGAAGAACCAGGCGTTCTGCTGGCGCGCATTGGGCCCGAACGGGATCGAGCAGCACAGCGCGAAGGTCGGATCCTTGCCGACGAAATAGTAGGCCGCCGTGTGGCACATCTCGACGGTGCCGTTGCTCACGGCATCGACGTTCTGCAGGCCGGGCACGATCTCGCCGGCGGCGAAATTCTGGATCTGGAACTTGTTGTCGGTCGCTTCGGCGACGTACTTCGCCAGCGTCTCGCCCGAGGAGTACACCGTGTCGAGCGACTTCGGAAAGCTCGACGCCAGCCGCCATTTGATCTCCGGCATCGACTGGGCGATCGCCGGTTTGGCGACGGCGGCAGCGGTCAATCCAACGCCCGCCGTCTTGAGAAATTCGCGACGTTTCATGAGCACTTCCTCCCTGTGTGGTCACGCGCTCCCTGTCTGGTCACGCGCCGGGCATCCTGTTGTGGCTTCTCGGGCGCGCCGACAGTTCGGACGCGGCGGGCCATACCCGTCGGCCGTTCAGACTAGCGCAGGATCCGGCGGAGGGGAAACGGTTCGCCGGCGCGACCGTTTTGCTGATCGGCCGCCGCGGCGCTCACGACGCCCCTCGCGGGCGCTGTGACCGAGCGCAATGGGCGGCGCTCGCGACGGGGCGGGCGATGCCTGCGAGGCCCCGCGCGGCCGCAAGAGCGGCGATCCGCCCCTACCCTTCGATCACGATCCTGGGGGCCGCACGCGCTGCCTGCGATCCGGTGATCGCATCGCGCACACGCGCGGCGATCTCGCGGTAGATCCGCGCGTGCGCGCCGTCGGGATCGGTTGCCACCACCGGCAGGCCGGCATCCGACTTCTCACGGATCTCCATGTGCAATGGCACTTCGCCCAGGAACGCGACACCGAGGCGCTCGGCCTCGTGGCATGCGCCCCCGTGGCCGAAGATGTCGGAACGGGTGCCGCAGTGCGGGCACAGGAAATAGCTCATGTTCTCGACGATTCCGAGCACCGGCACGTTGACGCGCTTGAACATGGCGACGCCGCGCCGGGCGTCGATGAGGGCGAGATCCTGCGGGGTCGACACGATGACCGCGCCCTTGAGCGGCACCTGCTGCGCCATCGTGAGCTGCGCGTCGCCGGTGCCCGGAGGCATGTCGACCACCATGACGTCGAGCTCGCCCCACTCGACCTCGCGCAGCATCTGGGTGAGCGCCGACATCACCATCGGGCCGCGCCAGATCATCGGCGTCTCTTCTTCGACCAGGAACCCGATCGACATCACCTTGAGCCCGTAACCGTCCATCGGGCGGAGCTTGTTGCCGCCGACGGTCTGCGGCCGGCCGCGGATGGCGAGCAGCTTGGGGACGGAGGGGCCGTAGATGTCGGCGTCGAGCATGCCGACCTTGAGGCCGAGGTCGCGCAATCCGAGCGCGAGGTTGACCGCGGTCGTCGACTTGCCGACGCCGCCCTTGCCGGAGGCGACCGCGATGATCGCGCCGACGCCGGGCACGGCCGGCCCCTGCTCGGGACCCCGCCCGCGGCCGGGAGCCGGCCGGCCGA
>CAZIGW010000228.1:0-12366 GCA_964538565.1 uncultured Hyphomicrobiales bacterium
GCGCGCTCGCCGGCGTCGGCGCGTTGCGTGTCGAGATCGAGAACTGGCGTGGCGGCCGCAAGCTCATGCCGGGATCCCTGGCTCCCCAAGCTCGCCCGTTCGTTCCGCGTGCGGGCCCCCGCGATCGCGCACGGCGGCTCCGGACGACTTTTTGCGTTCGGGCAGGCGCCGCCCCGGCGGCGAGGACGTGCTTGCGCTCCCGAAACGCGAAGACGGCGTTCCGCCGCGCCGACGCGCCGAACGTCCCATCCGGCGCCGGCGTGGCGGCGTGTTACTGGCTGATCGTCTTCACCACTTCGGACGTCGGCCGCGTGGTGACGGTCGGCAAGGCCTGCTGCTTGAGGATCTCCTCGTCGTAGGAGGCGATCGTCTGAACCGGCTGCTTGGCCTTGACCTGGACGATCTTGTAACCGTTGGCCTTGAGCTGCTTGAGCAGCTCGGGCAGCGCCATCGCGGTCGCATGCTGGAAGTCGTGCAGCAGGACGATGCCCTTTCCGTTCTTCTTCAGCTTGGTCATCACCGACTTGATGACCTGCTCGGGCTTTCGCAGCTTGAAATCGAACGAGTCCAGGTCGCACGAGAAGATCGCGATGTTGCGCTGGCCCAGATAGGTGACCATCTCGGGCGGATGGCGCAGGTCGGGGAAACGGAAGAACGGCGATTCCGGCGCGCCGAGCGCAAACCGGATGGCGCTCACGCCCTTCTCGATCTCGTCCTTGGCTTCCTGCGCCGATTTCTTCGACAGGTCGGCGTGCGACCACGTGTGCGAGCCGATCGTGTGGCCGGCTTCGGCGACCTGGCGCAGGATCTCCGGGTGCCACATCGCGTGCTTGCCGATCGGGAAGAACACGGCCTTGATGCAGTGTTCGGCGAGCGCGGCGAGCACCGCCGGCGTATTGCCCGGCCACGGCCCGTCGTCGAACGTGAGGACGACCTCGTTCGGCTTCAGGAAGTCATATTCCTTGAAATGCTCGAAACCGAAACCGGGACCGCCAGTGGTGTCGATCTCGACGGTGCGCGAGACCTCGATCGCGTTCGGGTTGGCGCACGTGTGGACCGAAGGCGGCGGCGCGGCAGGCGCCGGCAGGGTCGGGGCCGCGGCGTTGCGCAGCGACGTGCCCTGGCCCGTGGTCGTCGCGGTCGCGGTGGCCGTCGGAGTTGCGGACGTCGGCGCCTCATGCGGAACGGCGGCGACCGGGGAGGCGGACGCGACCCGGGACGGCGGCGTCGCCGCCGGCGGCGCCGTCTCCGCTTGCGGCGCTTGCGCCTGCCACAACGAGGTGGGCTTCGTCAGAATCCACGCCATCAGATCGTTTGGCGCACGCACGGCGCCGAAGGCGGCGAGCGAGATCGCTGCCAGCACAAAGGCGAACGCCATGACAATACGCATCGAATCCTCCATCCGCCGTGCTCACCGACCGGCTGCATTTAAGCACGATCAGCAAAAGTGAATACCGGCCTCTTGTCCGATCGCGTCGCCACCTCACGAATCGGCGTATGCCGTTGTCGGCGAACTGGTTCCGCGTCGCCAGGCAATGCCCCAACGGAAGGTCATTGAACGCCAACGGACGGGCGAGTCAATCGAATGTACCTCCCGCGCGGGAAAACCGCGGCGGTATTCCGTCGACGAAGTTAAAGCGCCGTGCCCCGCTCCCGTTTTTACCTTACCGCGATATGGGGTGGGGCATCCACGGCAGTGGATCGCGCGCTGGGTCATCGCTCATGCGGGCCGCCGATCGGGTGATTCGGCGCTTCCGGGAGGCTCGTGGGGCGGCGCGTCAACAGCGGGGCGGCCGCCCGGGCGACGACCATTCACTCGGCGTTGTCGAGCGCCTTGGCCACGGCGTCGATCACGCGCGCGTCGGTCGGCTCGACCTCGCTCTGGAACACATTGGCGATGTGTCCGTCGCGGCCGACGAGGTACTTGTGAAAATTCCAGTGCGGCGTCTCGAGCGGCCGTTCGGCGGCGGCCCATCGGTAGAACGGATGGGCGGCTGCGCCTTTCACCTCGGTCTTGGCCGCAAGCGGAAACGTCACGCCGTATTGCCGGTGCGCGGTGGCATCGATGTCGGCCACGCCACCCGGCTCCTGTCCGCCGAAGTCGTTCGACGGAACGCCGATGATCATCAGCCCGCGGTCATGGAAGCGCGTCCAGAGCTGCTGCAGCCCGGAGTATTGCGGGGTATATCCGCACAGCGACGCCGTATTGACGACGAGGATCGGTTTGCCGGCGTAGTCCGAGAGGCGGATGTCGTCACCCGACAGCGCCGCGAAGGAAAACGCGTAGGCGGTCAGGCGGCTCATCTGCGGGGATCCGGCGAGGGCGGGCGAGGCGAGGGTCCCGACCAAGAGGGTGAGCACGGACCTGCGGTCGAGCATCATGGTGCGCTCCTGCGGCTCGGGCGCGCAGCATAGCCCGAACCGGCGCACGGATCGAGCAGGGCCTGCATCACGGGCCGGTGTGCGATTTCGCCGGACAGACGCGTCCTTGCGAGAACCGAACGGGCGGCGATGGCCGCCCGTTCATGTCAAGGCCTCGCCGCGCAGGCGTTCAGCCGAGAACCTTGTACTTCTTGAACCAGGCCGTCATCCGGTTCCATCCATCCTCGGCCGCTTCCTTCCGATAGCTCGGCCGATAGTCGGCGTGGAAGCCGTGTGGGGCGCCCGGATAGATGTGGAATTCGGCGGTCTTGCCGGCGGCCGCGAGCGCCGCCTTCATTTTCTCCACGGCCTCCACCGAAATGCCGGTGTCCGCTTCGCCGTAGAGGCCGAGCACCGGGCACTTCACCTCCGAGGCGAGGGAAAGCGCGTTCTTCGGCATGGCGTCGCTGGTGTTGTCGGCAAGCGGACCGTAGAACGCGACCGCCGCCTTTAGGTCCGGGTTGTGCGTCGAGTAGAGCCAGGTGTTCCGGCCGCCGCGGCAGAAGCCCATCATGCCGAGCCGCGACGTGTCCCCGCCCTGCGACTTGGCCCATTGCACCGCCGCGTCGAGATCGGAAAACAACTCGGAGTCCTTCTTGCTGTTCACCAGCGGCATCAGCTTGGGAATTTCGGTCACCTTGGTCAGATCGCCGAGACGGAAATAGTAGTCCGGCGCCACCGCGAAGGCGCCGAGCTTGGCGAGCCTGCGCACGACGTCGCGGATGTATTCGTGAACGCCGAAGATCTCCATTCCGACGAGAATGACCGGCGGATTGGCGACGTTGGCGGGACGCGCGAAATAGCCGCCCATCGTGCCGCCGGCGACCGCGATCTTCGGCTCGCCGACCGTGAGGCCATTGGTGTCGGTGTGGATCACGTCCGCCCGCACCGGGCCGGCGCACAGCGTGTAGCCGGCGGCGGCCGCCGCCGAGGCGGTCATGAATCCGCGTCGCGACAACGGCGGAGCCGTGTTGGTCATTCCTTCGATGTCTGACATCAACTCTCGCTGGGGTGCTGCGTCTTGCAATGACATCTGCTTCTCCTGTCGGCGTCTTGTCGTCGGGCGCCTGGGCGCTCGTCGTGGCCCGCATCGGCCTGCTCTGCTCCGCGCCGCCGGGCGCGCAGTGCAGCGGCCGTTCGCGACAAAGTCAATTCACAGCTTGGCGTGCGATCGGCGGGCCGCCATGAAAACAACCGAAAACGACGGTCTATTCGTGACGGTGATTCGCTGATTCGTTTTCGGGAATTCCCCGCGCGCGACCGCCGACGCGCAACGAGAAGCTCCTGTTTCAACTGCGTCGTCCGGCGTCGCGCGAACAGAAAAAGTGGGGGAAAAGGAGCGGCAAGTCTCCCCTTTCGACGCGAACAGGCTCATCATGGGCACTCTGTGCTGTGAGCGTATGCGTGGGAGGTGCCATGGGTCACAACGTAGGGTGTCAGTCATGTTGTTCGACGCGCAAGAGCATCGCTCAAGGGCGCTGGAGTATTCCCGCCTAGCCAGCCAAACAGAATCGCGGGCAAGACGCGACCATTTCCTCCGCATGGCGTATACGAGCTTGTTGCTCGCCAAGAATGCGGATTGGATCAAATCCACCGACGAATTTCTTCGCAAGCAGCAGACGCGATCGGGGCTTTACAGCCGCTGACCGTCTGCCGCGTCCTCGCGCGCGAGCGCGATCCGCAAGGCGCGGCCTTTCGGATCGTGTTCCATCGAGGGGGGGGCGGCCACGCAGCCAAGTGGACGAGCTTGGCAGGCGCTTGACTGCGTGGCGCGCGCGAGGTCGGCGGGGCTTCGTCGGTTCGAACGCGAGGGAACTACGGCGATGTGGCGAGCGCCTGCGGCGGCGCCGCGTCGTTGCATGCGGCCGTCTTCGGGTGGGCCGGCGCCGGGAAGCGGCCGCGCGTCTTGCGACGGTCGTTGTAGAACTTCACCACGCGGCGCGCGGCCTTGACGCTCAGGCGATCGAAGCTCGAGAGCACCCGTTCGAGGTCGGACGTCGAGAGTTCGCGCCCGGCGGCCTGCATGAGCACGATCGACTTCGCGGTGGTGCGCGAACAGCCCGCGGCCTTGGCGAGGATCAGGATGAGTTCCGGGTCGTTGTCGAGCAACGCGCGTTCGACCAGCTCGACCGGGTAGCGGCCGAGCAGCGACAGGGCGACGACGGTGCGCTCGAAATCCTGGGAGTGCGCGCGCGCGTGCACCTCCGATTCGTTGAGCTGACACGTCGCGTAGCGGCGCTTGGCCGCGGCCATGGCGCGCGCGTGCTCCGGTGAGGCCAAGCGGACCTCGCGACTGATTTAGGCGGCCGCTTCCGCCACCAACTCGCGGATCGCCTGGGCCGCGCGCGGATTGGCCGCTTCGAGCTTGGCGCGCACCGCAGCGGTCGCCGCCTCGAGCAGCTTGAGGAAATGATGGCGCGGGATGTCGGCGCGCATCCCCACGTGCTGCGCCAGCGTTTCGTCGTTCTCGGCGCGCGCGACGAGCTTGCCGAAGCCGGCGTCAGAAAAGCGCGCGCCGGCGTTCTGGGCGACCGAGCGCACCACCTTGCGGTCGCCGCGGTCGACCAGGACGTCGGTGACCGCCTCGCTGAGCGAGGCGCGCTGGGCGATTGCGTAGAGATGCGCCTGGCTCTTGGTCGCCGCGTTGGCGATGAGATCGTTGTCGTTGAGTTGCGGCGAGTGACTGAGAACCGGACCGGCGACCGCGATCGAATCGTCGAACGCCAGCGAACGGATCACCCTGGGCGGCGCGTTGGCGATCGTGGCGAGACGCTGCGACAGCTTGGCGCGGGCCTTGGTTTCGACTTCGGCGGCGAGCCGCAGCAGAACGTCGTCGAACAGCATCACCTGTTCGTCGGTGTAGCGGCACGAACCGGTGACGAACAGATCGGTGATGCGGCCCAGCACCCGCTTCCGCTGGTCCGGCGGGCCCGACGCCACGACGGCCTCGAGTTCGTCGATCAGGGAAGAGGGTTCCGGCATTTCATGCTCTCCGGTCATGGGCGCCGGGGCATCCGATGTGGCAGGGGCCCCGTACGCACGAGGATACCGGCGAGACGTGAACAATGGCTTTGCGCAGCTCCCTCGGACGCGCCTCAAATGAATTGAAAATTTGAATCATTCGGGCGCCGGCCGCGATCCCGAGGTCCGGTCCGGCCTTCGCGAATGACGGGCCGGTAGTCCACGGCGCTTCCGCAGATCTGCGCCAATTAGTTTCGGCGCCCTGTCGGGTCGTCCGGCGCCCGTCCGTCCTGCGGCGGCACCAACACGCCAAGCATGGCCCACCCCGTCCACCACGGGATCAGGCCGCGCGGCGACACGCAAACGGGGGAAGGTCATGACAGCAGCAGTGGCGGGAGAATGCCGCATCGTCGAGGTCGAGCGCCGGCTCACGGCCGTCGTCCGGGCGGTCGTGCCGATGGACCGGCTGCCCGAGGCGCAGCGCGCGATCCGCGCCACGATCAACGCGGTGCTTCCCTCGCTCGATGTCGGTCCGCTCGGTCGCGCCTGCACGCTGTGGCGCCCGCCGGTGAACGGGCGGCTCGACATGGAGCCCGGCATCATCGTGGCGCGCGGCTTCGCGCCGGCCGGCGAAGTCGTGCCCTCGGCGCTGCCGGCCGGCCGGGCCGCCCATTTCCTGCTCGCGGGGTCGTACGAAGGCCTTCCGGGCGCCTCGGGGACGTTGTTTGCCTGGTGCGCGCGGCGGGAATTGGCGCTCGCCAACGTCAACTGGGAGATCTACGGCGAGCACGAGGCGGAGCCCTCGCGCCAGGAAACGGCACTTTACGCGCTGCTCGCGTGAGCGGCCGTCCGAAATCGTCGACTTCCGTCCGCCGCCACGCCCACCCGCCGTTTGCGGCGCCGGCCGGCGTCACGCTATGATCGACCATTCAGGGACACGGAGGACAGGATGCCGGAAGTCGTGGTGTATGCGCTCGGGGGACGCTCGGTCGATCAGAAGCGGGCGCTGGTGAAGGACATCACCGACGCGGTGGTGAAGAATTATTCGGTCGAGCCCGGCGCCGTGGTGGTGACCATCGTCGAATCGGCGAAAGAGGACAAGGCGAAGGGCGGGGTCCTGTTCAGCGAAATGGGGCAGAAGAAATAGGGAGCCGGCGGCCGCCGCGGCGCTGGACAATTTCCCCGGCCGGCGAACGGCGCCGACCGGATCGTCTGCGTCGCGGGAGCGTCGGCTGCAGATCTCTCACAGGCTGCGGCCGTCGAACGGCGTGGGTGCAAGCGCGGCAACGTCCACGCCGTCGAGGCAGCGGACGTTGACCGCGATCATCTCGGCCTGGCTGCCCGGCGGCGTGCCGCGGGCGAAGGATTGCGTGCCGCATTTCGCGCAGAACAGGTGGCGGATCGCATGCCGGTTGAACCGGTATTCGGTGAGCGCGTCCTCCCCGCGCAGCGCGAAACGGTCCGCCGGCACGAAGGTCAGCAGTAGGCCCTTCTTGCTGCAGATCGAGCAGTTGCAGGCCATCACCCGGGTGAGATCGGTCTGCACCTCGAAGCGGACCTCGCCGCAATGGCAGCCGCCGGTATAGGTCTTCATTTCGGGCATCGTTCGTCTCCCGTTGCAGGACGCCGCGCGTCGGCGCGAACCCGCCGGAACGACGATACGCTCCGGCGCGACCGCGCGCTTCATACTATGGACAGGGCTCGATCGGCTCGAGATCGTGCAGAACGAGCGCGCGGGCCACCGGCGAAAAGGCAAATCCGGTGAATCCGGACACAAGCACGCCGACGAAGACGCCGACCGTTGAGCAACGGAACGGCGACATGGCCGCTCATCGGTGGTGCGCGACCGCGCGATCGGCGATCGCGCTCCGGCTGCGTCGCGAAAGACGGCCGGCATCTGCGTCCAGACGCGATGGCGAGACCGCGTTCTCGCGCGCGTTTCTCGACTCGGCCTCATGAACCAGGTGGGCGTAGCGCCGGATGACCCGATCCGCTTCCCGCGCACGCGAATCCCGCAGGGCGCGCAGGACGCCCGTGCACGCGGCGAGCAGGGGCGCGAGCAACGCACGAGCAAACGAACCGCGCTTCACGTCGCGCACCTTCCCGGTGCGGAATGCCAGGACGGACGCGTCGATGCGCGGACGACGGACGGCGTTCGGAACGAGCGGGCGCATGGCCACCTCTGTTCGTGTTCGTTGAGTCGGCGGCACAATGCCGTCTCCCAACGTCATGCTGCGTGAGCAAATTCACGTTGCGAAGAAATTCATGCGGACCAGGGCGGGGCCTATTTGAATTCCGCTGTCGCCGGATACATGAACAGGTGCGTGCTCGCTGACTGAAGTCTCGCGTTCTGGGGATCGGTCGCGTGGATGCCCGCGACCTGGTCGAGCTTCGACAACGCCGCCACGACGGCCACGATCACGCCGCAGAGGAGGGCGAGCTTGGTGAACCAGACGAGGACGTCGGCCGACGGCTTTGGCGTCGGGGTTCGGTCGGCGTCGCGCCGCGGCTGTTCGTGATCCGGCGCGCGTCCTGAGTGTCGTCCGAACATGGTCGCCCTCCATGATGCCGGGAATCGGGCGCCGGGACCGGCGCCGAATGGACCCGGAACAACCACGGCCGGGCGGCCGCCGCGTCGTTCAATCGGAGGAGGCCGGCGCGGGGCATGGCCGGGCGCGCATGACACGCGGCCGAGCGTGCGATGCCGCCCGGCCGTTGGCGATAGGCGTGGCTTCTGGCGGGCAACAAAAAAGCCCGGCCGCGCGGGCCGGGCTCAGGCAGACAAGATACGCGGTCTACAATCGCGCGCGTCACTCGTCGTCGCGCATGGCGTCCTTCGCACCGCCGACGGCGTTGCGGGCCTTTCCTTCGATCTTCTCGGCCTTGCCTCCGGCCTCCGTCTTGGCGTCACCGAAGACCTTGCCGGCCTTTTCCTTCACGGTTCCCTTGGCCTGCTGTGCGGCGCCTTTCACTCTTTCCTTGTCCATCATGGCCTCCTGTCAGGTGTGGTGGAAACGCCGAGCGGCGCGCCATGTTCCGTTGCGTCAGTCGCGGCGGCCGCGTTCCCATGTGCCGCGCGTTGTTCTCCCCGCGCATGCGCCACATTCCGGCCCGGATCGCCCGAACGAGACACCGATAAGCCAAGAACTTTGCGCCGTTCGGACATTGTGCTGCCCGAGTCGCTCACGAAGTTGCGCGCGGACCGGGGGTATCCCGGTGTGTTCGAGTAACGGGGGCGTCCATCATGAAAATTCTCCAATACGCGTTGGTGACGAGCGGCATCTGTCTTGCGACGGCTGCGGGCGCGAGGGATGCGCGCCTGCGGCCGGCACCCGTTGCGCCGGAACCGGCCTACGATTGGAGCGGGGCCTATGTGGGCGGTTACGTCGGCGGCGCGCACGGGCTGTGGACGGTCGATTTCTACCGCAACAACAACCACGGGCACGCCGAGGAGGGGGCGGACGGTTTCGCCGCCGGCGCCTGGGTCGGCTACAACTACATGCTCAACCGGAACTGGCTGGTGGGCGTCGAAGCCGAGTTCGGCAACACGTCCGCGGATCAAAGCAACAACATCTTCGACAACGACACGTCGTACGCCTCGTACGGTCCCTACGGATCGATCCGCGCGCGCATCGGCTATGCGTTCGACCGGCTGCTGATCTTCGGGACCACCGGGCTCGCCCTCGCCAACATCACCAACGACATCCAGAAGGGACGCAACGCCGGCGAGGAAGTCGTGTACGACGACCAGCTGCGCACCGGGTTCGCGCTCGGCGGCGGCATCGAGTACGCCTTCACGCCGCAATGGGTCGGCCGCGCCGAATATCTCTATTCGAACTACGGCTCGGTGACGCTGGTCAACCGCGACGGCAACCGCGCGGATTTCGAAAACGAGCTGCACCTGCTGCGCGTCGGCGCCAGCTATCGGTTCTGACCTCCGGACATTTCACGGTCAGGGGTCGGCCGCGGGCCGGCCCCTTTGACTCAAGGCTGCACACGATCCCGGCGCGCGCCCTCACGAATGCGGCGGACGAAGCCCGTAGGCGTCATCGGCCGACAAAATCGAAGCGGCGGTATGATTTGACCCTCGCGGTCGAGACCGGGCGCGTTCGGTCGCGGCGCCCGCGAGTGCGGCTGGGTCGTATTTGTCGCAATTTGCCGTGTCCGGTCGCACGCGGCGCAAACCATGTCGGGACGGGCGCGCACCTCTGTGCTGCCGCCAGATTGACTCTCCTTTGCGGCGGGCGATCATTCGCCGAAACTGGACGGCGCACACTTCGATTTGATCGGGATCGCCGGCCGCCGCCGGCATGGAACCAGGCCTCGCGTGTGCGCTTTCGGGTGCGAGGCGATCTCGAGCGAACAGGATCTCGATCGAAGGAGAAGCATTCGATGCACTCGCCTGACTCGGCCGCCGATGGGGCGGAACCGCGAGCAGCGTGAACCGGGAATTCAACGGGTCTGGGGAACCACACAACCGCCTCGGGTCAGGAGGACACCATGACCACGTATGACTCACGACCGGGAACGATGACCGGCGCAGCGATCGCGCCGCCGACCTGGGTTCGCATCCTGCTCGGCCTCGTGCTGATCGTCGCCGGGATCTTTGTGCTCGGCGACCTCGCCATCGCCACGCTGGTGAGCACGATCTTCATCGCCATCATGGCGATCGCCGCCGGCGTGTTCGAGATCATTCACGCCTTCTGGACCAAGGGGTGGGGCGGGTTCATCTGGCAGATCGTGCTCGGAATTCTCTACATCGCGTTCGGCGTCGCGCTCTGGAACCAGCCGGTGCTCGGCGCGCTGTTCCTCACCTACGTGCTCGGACTGGTGTTCCTGATCTCGGGCTTCGTCCGCGTGGTGGTGAGCTTCGGACGTTGGAAGGAAGCGGGCTGGATCATGCTGCTGTCCGGCCTGTTCGGAATTCTTGCCGGCCTGATCGTGCTGTCGGGCTTCCCGGCGACCGGCCTGTGGGTGCTCGGCGCGCTGCTCGGGATCGACCTCATCTGCCACGGCGTCGCCTGGCTCGCCTACGCGTTCATGCCGGAGGTGCGGACTGCGTGATGCAAGAGCCGCGTGCCGTGTCGCGGCGTGCGTCGGATGGATCGGAGATCCAAGGCAGCCGGGCGGGCGTGGGGGCCCGGCGTCAGAGCAGAATTTGATCGCCGCCAGAATGCGGCTGAGAACGGTCCATGACCGGCCCCGCCGCAGCGCTGGCCGAGCTGGCCGTCGAAGACATAGCTCGATCCAAGGCCGAGCAGGAAGACCGCGGCGATGCCGAGATGGAACACGGAATCGAGCAGAGCGGGCACGCGCAGGCCGAGCCCCCGCTGACCACGATAATGGCGGCGACCAGCGCCGGAAAGGCGAGCACCAGCCAGGATTCCCAGAGCAGGACCGCCATCCTGGCGAGCGGCAGGTGCGTGCCGGTCTCGGTTTCCTTCTTCACCACTTCGACGACGAACCGCGTCATGGCGATGACGGCGCCGACCACGAGCGCCGCGGCCGCGCCCTCCAGATATCTGAAGCGGCCGGGATCGATGGCAAGCTCGACCGTTGCTCCGACCATTCGGGTGTGGCGTGGGCCATGGTGCTCTCCGTGAACGCGGCGGTGCGGGCGTACCCGAAAATTAAGAGCAGACCGCGCGATGTCTGGCCAAAACGCCCGTTGCGTTACCGATGCCAGAAAGGGAAAGGTCTGGTGAGCGTTCACCCATCAGGTGTTGTGAGAGCGGCGAATTGCGAACTTCTAGCCCAGACGTTCGGTCAAAGTTTTGAGACACTTAAGTGCAGACGTCAGCGAGGGAACTATACTGCTTCTGCACGCTCGCCCAGGGTCCCACACGTTTTCAGCAAAATCCATCATCCACGCCGCATATTCTGGCCCTATTGCTATGCCCGAGCCGGGGTCCGGAACGAGGCCAAGTCGAATGGCTTGTTTTCGGGATCTGCGGGCTAGATTGACGATTTCCTGTTTCGGGTCTGCCACTTCCTCGGGGCGCTCCGGGATCAACGCGGAGCTTACGCCAATTGCCTCGGCGAACGCATTGCTATCGGCCATAATCCAAGACTCAGCTTCTCTCATGGCCAGCCGAAAGCATAGCAGTGGATTTAATTGCGGGTAGCGTAGAAGGAAAGTTGGAGCACATTGACAGTCGTGGTCGAGGTCGCGGATTATGAGCCATGGCTGAAATCGTGCGGCGGCATTGTATTTCGGCACAAGGCGGTCGAGTGTGGCCTTGCCGTACGCAACTCTTTCCATGGATGGCGATGCACCAACTGTGCGAATCAAATTTCGCGCAATGGCGGCGTCGATTGGGCCCTCGACAACAAAGTTTATTTCAATTGGCGGCATCGAAAAGCGACAGCTGCTCCACGCCCATCGGACGGGCAAGGGGCATCACCGCCTCTCCGACAGACAACCCGCTAGCGACAAGTTCTCGCAATTGCTGATTGTCCTTGGCCGTTTGAATTGACGTCCCGTTCTCACCCGGAATCAGCCGATGGACCTCATGGAGGCCAATTCCCTCGGCGCCGACCAGTGCGTCGGAATGTGATGTCATGCAAACTTGACGACCTGAAATCCGCTGCATCCGCGCAATCATGGCGGGCAATTGACGCACCACGTCTGGATGAAGGGAAAGTTCAGGCTCCTCCAGCAGCAACGGTCCTTCCTTTTCTGCAAGCGACCACAAAAAACCAATCATCCTCAAAGTGCCATCTGAAAACACCTCTTCGGTTTGGTACGTGGGATTTGGGCGCCAATGTCTGAAACCGGCACTGAGATGTGGCCGCCCCTCCGAGTCGTGAGCTAATTTGAGATCTACAAATTGCGGCACCGCAATTTTCAGTGCCTCAGCAACACGCCGCAATCTAGCTTCGCGAGTTCTTGCGGTTGTCTCATTGATTCTTCTGAGGAGGTCGCCGCCGTAGGGATCTTCACTCTTTTCAAGAGCCCTTCGCGGATCGCGTACGATTTGGGGC
>CAZIGW010000229.1:0-5586 GCA_964538565.1 uncultured Hyphomicrobiales bacterium
CCGCCTTCGCGTCCGGCCCGGCGCAGAACGCCGCGAGCGCCGCAAGTTCGTCGCCTTCCGCGCGACTTTCCATGCCGCGCGCCAGACGCTGGTAGAACCGCGCGATCGCATCGTAGATGTCGTGCTCGGCCCTCTCCTCGCCGAGGAAGTCGCCGATCTCCTCCATCTCGGCGACCCAGCGGTAGGCCTTGGGCGGCATGCGCGAGACGGCGCTGGTGAGCCAGGCGAGCATCTGCGGCTGGCTGTCGGCCAGTTCCTCGCGCAGCGCCGCGGCGCAGCCGGCGCGCGAGGCGCCGAGCATCATGGCGGCGCCGATCGCGGTCGTTCCCTTGGTGATGCCCGCGTAGGACATCTTCAGCGCCGAGGCGGCGCCGACCGGGCCGTCGATGACGCGCACCGAAAGTCCGTATCGCACGAGGCGCTCCATTTCGCCCGCGGCTTCGCCCGAGGCATAGAAGCGCGGGCCGGATGATGTGGCGCTCGGCGGGCCGCCGATGATGCCGGCGTCGACGTAGCGGCAGCCGGTGTCGGCGAGCACCGCGCCGATGCGCTCGGCGGTCTCGGGCGCGACTGCGTTGCAGTCGATGTAGACCGGCTTGCGCGCCGCGCGCGCAAGCGCGGGCTTCATGCGTTCGGCAAGCGCGACAGCGTCGCCGGGCGGCACGATCGAGAGAAAGAAATCCGATTGCTCGATCAGCGCGTCGTCGTCCTCGATTGCCGTCATGCCGGCGCGCTCGGCCCGCGCGGCGCTCGCGGGGCTGCGCCCGCGCAACGAGGTGAGAACGCGCGCGCCGCGCTCGACGAGGCGGCCGCCGACGCCCGCCCCCATCTCACCCTGCGCGACGATGGCGACGGTTTCCATGCTGCTCTCCTTCCCGGGCCGCGACCGCATCTCGTGGTGCGCGGCCGATTGTCGCCAGCGGGCCGGCCGCTGTCCACGCCTTGCCGACACGCAATCGCACCGGCCTGCCATTCCGGCGCGGTGGGCCATCAACCGGGACGTGAAGCCGGGCGCCGGCCTGACGCGAATTGCGTGCGCGAAAGGCGCGGCGGCCGGCTCTGCTAGGCGCCGAGCTGCTCCGCCATCCAGTCGGCGGTCTGCGGCCGGTAGCGATAGCCGCGGTTGTTGGCGACGTGATTGCCGTCCTCGATGATCAAAAGTTCCACCGGGCCCTTCACCTCGCGCGCGAGGCGCTCGGCGTGCTGCCACGGGATGATGCGGTCGAGCTTGCCGGTCATGATGAAGATCGGGCAGGCGATGCGGCTCGCCACCTCGCGCAGCGACAGGGTGGCGGCGCGCGCCCTCGCCTCCTCGGGCGTGGCGCAATGGCTGCGCACCCGGAAGGCCTCGCGCGTGAGTTCCGGCAGATCGTTCCAGTGCTCGGAGAAATCATAGGGCCCGGACAGCGCGATGCAGGCCTTGACCCGCGGCTCGAACGCGGCCGCGCGCGGCGCATAGTAGCCGCCGAGGCTCACGCCCCACATGCCGACCCGATCGGCATCGAGATCCCGCCGCGTCTCGATGTGGTCGATCACGGCCTTCACCGCCACCTCGTAGTCGCCGCGAATGGCGAAATCGTATTCGCCCTCGCCCTGCCCCGGCCCGTCGAACGCCAGCGTGGCGACGCCGCGTTCGAGGAACGTGCGCTCGTAGGCGTCCATTTCCTCCTTGGCGGAATCAAGTCCCATCGCCATGACGACGACGGGCGGCCGCGCGACGCCGTTCGGCTTGCGCAGGATTCCGAACAGACGTTTGCCCTCGTAGGGAATCTCGACCCGTTCGCCGGGCGGGTCGAGAAACGGCAGCGCCAGCCGCCGGCATTCGACCGCCTTGAGATGGGCGTCGCGCATCTGCGGCACGTCCTGCACGAACAGGAATTTGGCGAAGTGATAGGTGACGGCCGCGCGGCTGAGATGCTCCGCGGCGGTGATGAATTTCTTGCCGGCGAGCGCGTCCCGGCCCAGCGATTCGTGCACCGCTGCGCGCGCCGACCAGGCGCGGCACCAGTCGTCCCAGGAGGAAATCGAGCCGGTGACCTCCTCGAAGTCGGTCAGGTTGACGCCGTTGGCGACGAAGCGCGGCGCCCAGTGCGAGATGGCGGCCTTGACGCGGGCGTCGCTTCCGTTGGCGGGCGGCATGGCGGTCACCGCCCCTGCCGGACGAGCGCCATTGCATCCTTCCAGATGCTGCGATCGACCAGCTTGTCGTAGGCGACCGGCGTTTTGCCCGGCTGGATGCCGCCGACCTTCGCCTGGGTGTCGATCTCGGCCTGCACCTTCTTCGGGTCGAGACCGTCGGTCCCGTTCGGCCAGAACTCGATCGCCATGTACTGCTTCAACGCCGCCTTGACCTCGCGCGGCGAATGGCCGGTCACGCTGCCGATCTGCGCCACCCGGTCGGCGTTGTTCGGATCGCGCATGTAGTCGGCGGCGGCGACGAGCGCCGCCACGACGCGCACGTAGCGGTCGCGCCCCGCCGCGATCTTGTCGGCACGCGCCGCGATCAGGTTGTAGTGGCTGACCGGCTTCGCCTGTTTCATGGTGATCACGGTCGAGAGCTGGCGGGACGATTTCTCCCCGATCACCGCGACGTCGTCGAGATGCAGAACGCCGACCGAGATCTGCCCGGCGATCATCGCGGCGGCGGTGTTGGAGCCGAGCGCCACCTGTTGCAGCGTGTCGAACGCGTAGCCGCAGCCCGCCGTCATCTGCCGCAGCGCCACCGAACGCGCGCCCCCGGGCGTGTCGACGCCGATCGGATGGCCGGGCAGATCCTTGCAGGTCTTCACCGCCGGGTCGGTCGAGCCGATCAGCCAGTCGGGATTTTCCATGCCGTAGACGGCGACCAGCGGCACGTTGCCGTTCGACACCAGGTTGATGATGACGGGGGTCGGCGAATCCGTGAGGTCGATCTCGCCGGCCGCCGCCGCGCGCGCGGCCGCGACGCCGGTATCGAACGGCCGCAGCTGCACGTCGACGCCGTATTTCCTGAAGAAGCCCGCCTCCTGCGCGGTGTAGAGCTGCACGGCGAGAAACACCGGCGGGATGCCGGGCAGGCCGAGCACGAACGGCTTGGCGGGCGCCGGCTGCTGGGCGTGCGCGCCCGCGCAGGCGAACAGCAGGGCGGCGCCGGTCACGGCGGCGATACGTCTCCACGCTCGGGTCATGTGACCTCCCGTCTTTTCTGATTGTCGGTGATCGTCAGTGGTTCTCAGTCCGACTTCTCGTCGCGGCGGTACCAGGGCAGCAGGTGCCGCGTGCCCCCGTTCACCAGCAGGTCGAAGCCGACGCCGAACGCGGCGAGGAAGATCACCGCCACGAAGGCCTCGTTGTGGTGGAAGGTGCGCGAATTGTAGAGAATGAAGTAGCCGAGCCCGTCGATCGCGGTAAAGAATTCCGCCACCACGGCGCCGATCAGCGCGCGGCCGCCGGCGAGCCGCAGGCTCGCCAGAAGATACGGCGTCGCCGACGGCAGGACGATCTCGAACAGGATGCGCAGGCGGCTCGAGCGGAACGAGCTTGCGACTTCGAGGTATTCGCGCGGCACCGAGCGCGCGCCGTCGGCGACGCTGACGATGACGGCGAAGATCGCGGCGAACACCACGGTCGCGAGCCGCGCGGCGCTCGTGTAGCCGAACCAGAGTGAAAACAGCGGCAGCACCACGATCATCGGCATGGCGTAGAATGCGTTGATGTAGTGGCGCAGCATGCGGTTGCCGATCTCGCTGCGCCCCATCACCAGGCCGAGCACGGTTCCGAGCACGATCGCGATGGCGAGCCCTTCGGCGACCGACAGGAGCGTGATGCCGGTGGCGCGCAGGAAAGCCGTGCTGGCGATGACGTGCGGGATCGCGGCGAGAATGCCGGAGGGGGTCGCGACGTAGGCGGGCGCGAACGCCCGCACGACCCCTTCCCACAGCGCCAGAATGATGACGCCGGCGATCAGCCGCGGAACGGCCGGACCGGTCCGCAGCCGGAAGCGGCGCGCGGGAGCGCGGGTGAGCGTGACGGTCGTCATGTCTTCAGTTCCGCCACGGCGTGAAGCGGCGTTCGAGCGCCTGCCCGAGCCGCATCAGCCCGAGCCCCGCCGCCACGATGACGAAGATCGCGGCGAACACGGCGGCGGTGTCGAAGTTCTGCGTCGAGGTCATGATGATCTGGCCGAGCCCGGTGGCGCTCAAGAAGAACTCCGCCGCCACCATGCCGACGAGCGCGCGGCCGGTCGCCTGGCGGAAGCCGGTCATCACGAACGGCAGCGTGTAGGGGACCATCACCTCGCGCCAGAGCGCCCATTCGCGCGAGCGGTAGGAGCGGGCGACCTCGATCAGCTCCGGCTTGATGCTGCGGGCGCCTTCGATCGTGTTGTAGAGGATGGGAAACACGGCGAACAGAAACACCACCAGCACCTTCGGGGCGAAGCCGAAGCCCATCAGCGACAGGATGAAGGGAATGAGCGCGACCATCGGGGTCGCGTAGAGCACCATGATGTAGATATCGAGCGCCTCGCGCAGCACGCGCACCCGCGCCAGCAGAAGTCCGAGCGGCACGCCGATCACCACGGCGAGAAACAGACCGGTGACGAACAGCGCGGCCGAGCTCAAGGTCTGCCACACGAGCACGCCCGAGCGGGCGAGCTCCCACAGCCGCACCATGGTTTCCGAGAACGGAGCCATGAATGCCGCGCTGGTGTGGCGGCCGACGATTTCCCAGACCGCCACACCAAGCGCGAGACTGACGACGAACGGCGCGTGCCGCGCCAGGACTTCACGCCGCACCATCGACTCCGTTCAGTTCTGCTTCTTGTACATCGCGTCGGCATCGCGCCAGATGCTGGCATCGACCAGCTGGTCGTAGGTCGGTGGCGTCTTGCCTTCCTTGATGTTGCCGATCTTCTTCTGGGTGGCGACGACCGCCTCGATCTTGTTGCGCGCCATGCCGTCGTCGTTCACGGCCCAGAAGCCGATGTCGAGGAAGCGTGCGAGCGCGCCCTTGGCGATCGTCTTGTTGCGGCCGGTGACGGTGGCGATCTCGGCGACCTTGTCGGCGTTCTTGGGATCGGCCATGAAATGCGCGGCGGCGATCAGCGCGGCGTCGAGCCGCACGAAGGCGTCGCGCTTCTGGGCGAGGCGATCCTTGCGGGTGACGGCCAGAAGGTAATGGCTGGTCGGATTGGTCTTGGACAGGTTGGTGATGATGGTCACCTTCTTGCCGCTCGATTCGATCTCCGGCACGTCGTCGAGGTGAAGCACCCCGTAGGCAATCTGGCCGGCCATCATGGCGGGCGCCGTGTTGGAGCCGAGGCCGACCTGCTGGACCTTGTCGATCGAGCTGCCGCAGCCGAGCAGCATCTCCTTGAGCGCGATGGATCGCGCGCCCCCGGGCGTGTCGACGCCGACCTGCTGGCCGTTCATGTCCTGGCAGGTCGCCTTCTGGGCGTTGGTGGTGCCGATCGCCCAGTCCGGGTTCGGATAGCCGTAGATCGCGACCACCGGCACCGCGGCGTTCGCCACCTGGTTGACGATGCGGCCGGTCGGCGCCACCGACATGTCGATCCCGCCCGCCGCCACCGCGCGCGCGGCGGCGGTG
>CAZIGW010000230.1:0-7353 GCA_964538565.1 uncultured Hyphomicrobiales bacterium
TCGATCTCACCATCGAGGACTGGGAGCGCATCGGCTACGACGTGCCGCTGCTCGTCAACATGCAGCCGGCCGGCACCTACCTCGGCGAGGAATACTATCGCGCCGGCGGGCTGCCGGCCGTCATGCACGAGCTGCTCGCCGCCGGCCGGCTGCACGCCGACGCGCTGACGGTCAACGGCCGGACCATGGGCGAGAACGTCAAGGACGCCGTGAACGAGGATCCCGATGTCATCCGGCCGTATGGCAGACCACTGAAGCAGAAGGCCGGCTTCAAGGTGCTGAAAGGAAATCTGTTCGATTCGGCGATCATGAAGACGAGCGTGATCTCCGACGATTTCCGCGCGCGCTATCTGTCGAACCCCGACGATCCCGACGCGTTCGAGGGCCGCGCCGTCGTGTTCGACGGGCCGGAAGACTACCACCGGCGGATCGAGGATCCCGCGCTCGAGATCGACCAGCACACGCTGCTGTTCATCCGCGGCGCCGGGCCGATCGGCTATCCGGGCTCGGCGGAGGTCGTCAACATGCAGCCGCCCGCCGCGCTCATCAAGAAAGGCATCACCTCGCTGCCGTGCATCGGCGACGGGCGCCAGTCCGGCACGTCCGGATCGCCGTCGATCCTCAACGCCTCTCCGGAAGCGGCGGCGGGCGGCGGTCTGGCGCTGCTGCGGACCGGCGATCGCGTGCGCATCGACGTCGCGAAGGGGACCGCCTACTTCCTGATCTCGCCGGAAGAGCTTGCCGAGCGCCGCGCGGCGCTCCACCGCCGCGGCGGCTATCCGTATCCGGCGAGCCAGACGCCCTGGCAGGAAATCCAGCGCAGCATGGTCGAGCAATTGTCCGACGGCATGGTGCTCGCGCCGGCGGTCAAATATCAGCGCGTGGCGCAGACCAAGGGCATGCCGCGCGACAGCCATTGAGGCGTCGCGTGGGGCGGGCGCTTGCGGTTGCCGAATGGCCGTGAACCAATAGGCGCCGTGATACGTTTTCGCTGGGGCGGGCGAGCCGAAGGAAACGAAGCCGATGACCGGACGTTTGAAGGACAAGGTGGCGCTCATTACGGCTGCCGGACAGGGAATCGGGCGGGCGATCGCCGAAGCCTTTCTGGCGCAGGGCGCCGCCGTCGTCGCCACCGATCTCGACGAGAAGAAGCTGCACGATCTCAAGCGCGCCAGGAGGCATGCGCTCGACGTACGCTCGACCGAGGCGGTCGACGCGCTCGCCAGGGATGTGCAGCGCGAATTCCGCGGCCTCGACATTCTGGTCAATTGCGCCGGCTACGTTCATCAGGGCACGGTGTTCGACTGCTCGGAAGAAGACTGGGCATTTTCGTTCGATGTCAACGTCACCTCGATGCACCGCACGATCCGCGCCTTCCTGCCTGACATGCTGAAGAAGGGCGGCGGCTCGATCATCAACATCTCCTCGGCGGTCTCCTCGATCCGCGGCGTGCCGAACCGGTACGTCTACGGCACCACCAAGGCGGCGATCATCGGACTGACCAAGGCGGTGGCGGCCGATTTCATCAAGCAGGGCATCCGCGTCAACGCGATCTGCCCGGGCACGATCGTTTCCCCCTCGCTCGAACAGCGGATCGCCGACGTGACCCGTTCGACCGGCCAGCCGCTCGATGCGGTGCGGCAGGCCTTCGTCGATCGCCAGCCGATGGGCCGGCTCGGTACGCCGGAGGAAGTGGCGGCGCTCGCGGTGTTTCTCGCCTCCGACGAGGCAAGCTATATTACCGGCCAGCCGCATCTCGTCGACGGCGGCATGGCGCTCTGAGGCGCGGCGATTGCAGGGGGGCGTTGTGCGAAGCGTCGGTTTCGGCCTTTGTCTCGTCGTGCTGTCGGTCGTGCCGGCGTCTTCGCAATCCTGCGCGCGCGGGGGCGACGCGGTGACCTGCGACGACGGCCGCCACGGCATCTTCACCGGCGAAGCGATCGTCTGGCCGGACGGCACGCGCTCCTATGCGACGCAGAACCCGTCCGTGATCATCGGGCACAGGGATTCGGTCCACGTCGGTCAGGGCGTCTTCGTCGGCGGCCGTGGCAAGGGCAGCGTGCCGCTCGACGATCCGAACGCGACCGACAAGTCGCGCTGCGCCGTGCTCGACGGCGTTCCCTACTGCTATTGAAGCGGCCATGCACATCCTCATCACCGGCGCCGCCGGCATGATCGCTCGCAAGCTGGCGCAGCGGCTCGCCGCGGACGGCACGCTCCGCGGCAAGCCGATCGATCGTCTGACGCTCGTCGACGTCGTCGAGCCGGAAAGGCCCGTGCGGTTCGCCGCAGAGGTCGGCGCCTCAGCCTGCGACATTTCCGAAGCGGGCGCCTGCCGGCGGCTGATCGAGGCGAAGCCCGACGTCGTCTTTCATCTCGCCGCCATCGTGTCGGGCGAGGCGGAGCTTGATTTCGACAAGGGCTACCGCATCAATCTCGACGGCACGCGCCATCTGCTCGAGGCGATCCGCGCGGTCGGCGCGCGCAGCAAGGCCGAGCCCTACCGGCCGAAATTCGTCTTCTCCTCGTCGATCGCCGTGTTCGGTGCGCCGTTTCCGGATGCGATCGCGGACGAATTCCACCTGACGCCGCTTACCTCGTACGGCACCCAGAAGGCGATGTGCGAACTCCTGCTCGCCGACTACACGCGGCGCCAGATTGTCGACGGGATCGGGATCCGCCTGCCGACCATCGTGGTGCGCCCCGGCAAGCCCAACAAGGCGGCCTCGGGATTCTTCTCCTCCATCATCCGCGAGCCGCTCGCCGGCGCGCAGGCGGTCCTGCCGGTGGACGACAGCGCGCGGCACTGGCAGGCGAGCCCGCGTTCGGCGCTGGGATTCCTGCTGCACGCGGCCGAGCTCGATCGCGAGGCGCTCGGCCCGCGCGTCAACCTGACGATGCCGGGCGTCTGCTGCACCGTCGGCGAGCAGATCGCCGCGCTCGGCCGTATCGCGGGCAGCCGGGCGGTCGCGCGCATCCGCCGCGTGCCCGATCCGCTGATTGCCCGGATCGTCGCCGGCTGGCCGGCCCGGTTCGACCCGCGCCGCGCGCTGGCGCTCGGATTTCGCGCCGAGCAGACCTTCGACGAGATCATCCGCGTGCACATCGAGGACGAGCTTCAGGGAAAAATCGCCGATTGAAATCCGCCGGCGCGTCGCTCCATAGTCCGGTCCGGCCGACTGTCCTCATCTCCGTGCATGCGATTTCCAAGCCCGCTCGTTCCCGCCACCCTGCTGCGCCGCTACAAGCGCTTCCTTGCCGATGTCGTGCTGCCGAACGGCGAAGAGGTGACCGTGCACGTGGCCAATCCCGGCTCGATGCTGGGTCTTGCGGCACCCGGCGCCAAGGTGTGGCTGTCGAAGTCCGCCAACTCGAAACGCAAGCTCGCCTACTCCTGGGAGCTGGTGGAAGTCGAGCTCGGCGCGGGCGTCGAAATCGTCGGCGTCAACACCGCCCATCCCAATATGCTCGTCGCCGAAGCGATTGTCGCCGGCGTGCTGCCGGAGTTCGAAGGCTATGCGTCCGTCCGGCGCGAGGTGACGTACGGGAAGAATTCACGGGTCGATTTCCTGCTCGAGCATCCCGGTCGGCCGCCATGCTATGTCGAGGTGAAGAACGTCCACCTGATGCGTCGGCCAGGGCTGGCGGAATTTCCCGACGCGGTGACGGCGCGCGGCGCGAAGCATCTCGACGAGCTTGCCGGCATTGCGGCGGCGGGCGGCCGCGCCGTGATGTTGTTCCTGATCCAGATCGGCTCGGCGCAGCGCTTCGCGCTCGCGCGCGACATCGATCCGGCCTACGGCCGGGCATTCGATCGGGCGCGGGAGGCGGGGGTCGAGGCGCTGGCCTACCGCTGCGCCCTCGACTGCGCGGCCATTTCGGTCGCCGGGCCGGTGCCGATCGTGGAGTGACGGACTTTCAATCCGGGTCCCGGTGTTCGCGTTGCATGTTGCTGGAGGGGAGTTCCGAATGGCTCAGGACCTGCATCCTTCAAGACGGCGCCTCCTCCTCGCCACGGCGTCGCTTTCCGCGACGGCCGCCGCGATCTCTCTGCCCGCGGTTGCCGGCGAGCCCGCAGGCGTGCCTGCGGGCGCATCATCTCGCAAACTCGCCGTCAACGGAACGACGTTGCACGTCGTCGTGGCCGGCAGCGGTTCGCCCGTGCTGCTCGTCCATGGCTGGCCGGAGACCTGGTACGCATGGCGCAAGGTCATTCCGGTGCTTGCCGAACGTCACACCGTCATCGCCCCGGACATGCGAGGCTTCGGCGATTCCGATCGCCCCAAGAGCGGTTACGACAAGCTGACCGTCGCCGCCGACCTGCGCGCACTCGTGCGGGCGCTCGGCTTCTCCGGGATCGATCTGGTCGCGCAGGACATGGGCGCACCCGTCGGCTTCGCCTACGCGGCCATGTGGCCGAACGAGGTGCGCACCTTCACGTTCATCGAAAGCGCCATCCCCGGCTTCGGCCTCGAACCGTTGATGGACGTCGCCCACGGCGGCAGTTGGCACATGGGGTTCTGCATGACGCAGGGCATCAACGACATTCTGGTTGCCGGCCGCGAGCGAACGTTCATTGAGTATTTCTATCGGCGCGGCACGATGAATCCGTCGGCTCTCACCGACCGGGACATCGACGAATACGCCCGCACTTTCGCAGCCGGGGGACTGGCCGCGAGCTTCAACTACTATCGTACGCTGCTCGAGGACGCGAAGACGAACGTCGCGCGGTTTTCCGCCGCCAAGCTTCCGATGCCGGTGTTGTCGCTCGCCGCCGCCCACGGCCTCGGCGCGATTTCTCACCGGTCGATCGGGCAAGTGGCCGCCCGCGTGCATGAACGCACGATTTCCGACGCCAGGCACTTCCTGGTGCAGGACCAGCCCGCCGCCGCTGCCGCGGAGATCGCGAACTTCATCGCGTAGTCCGCGGCGGCGCGCCGCCCCTGCGAATGCCCTTCCGGTCGCCCGGCGGTGCCGGCCGTCGTCCGGCGTCGTTTCGGCAGGCGTGGCCTGCGTCCCGCGCACTTGCGCCCGCCGGCCAATTGCCTAGATTTCCACGAGAAGCGGCCCGAGCCCGCAGGAGATCCATGACCTACGTCGACGCGGCCGCCGCGCCACTGCGAAAAACCGGACAGATCAAGATCTACGGCTCCGATGCCTTCGCCGGCATGCGCAAGGCCGGGCAGCTCGTGGCCGAATGCCTCGACGCGCTCGTTCCTGAGATCGCCCCCGGGGTGACGACCGACCACATCGACCGCTTCGTGTTCGAATTCGCCATGGATCGCGGCGCCATCCCGGCGACGCTGATGTACCGCGGCTACACGAAATCGACCTGCACGTCGGTCAACCACGTGGTCTGCCACGGCATTCCCAACGAGAAGCCGCTCAAGGAAGGCGACATCATCAACATCGACGTGACGCTGATCGTCGACGGCTGGCACGGCGACTCGAGCCGCATGTATGCGGTCGGCGAGATCCCCCGCCGCGCCGAGCGCCTGATCGAGGTGACCTACGAGGCGATGATGCGCGGTATCGCGGCGATCCGGCCGGGTGGCACGACGGGCGACATCGGCGCCGCCATCCAGACGTTCGTCGAGGCCCAGCACATGAGCGTCGTGCGCGACTTCTGCGGCCATGGGCTCGGCCGCCTCTTTCACGACGAGCCGAACATCGTCCATATCGGCCGTCCGGGGGAAGGGATCGTGCTCAAGCCCGGCATGCTCTTTACCGTCGAGCCGATGATCAATCTCGGCCGCCCGCACGTGAAGGTGCTCTCCGACGGCTGGACCGCGGTGACGCGCGACCGCTCGCTGTCCGCCCAGTTCGAGCACAGCGTCGGGGTGACGGAGGACGGCGTCGAGATCTTCACCCTCTCGCCCAAGGGCCTCGACAAGCCGCCCTATCGGCCGGCCTGAACCTCATCTTGCGAACGAGACGTGCGCCTCGCCGTCCGGCGGGCGGCGAGGGTGCACGTTTGCGAACGCGTCGTGCCGGATCACGCGACCTTCTGAAGTTCGCCCGGATGCACCGCGCGTATGCCGATGGCGAGCCGGTTCCAGGCGTTGATCATGGCGATGGCGATCGACAGGTCGGCGATCTCCTTTTCGGAGAAATGCCGCCGCACCTCCTCGAAGACGTCATCCGGTGCGTGCGTGGCGGCGATGTGGGTGAGCGATTCCGCCCAGGCGAGGGCCGCGCGTTCGCGCGCCGAATAGAGCGCCGATTCCTGCCAGGCGTCGAGCAGATAGAGACGCTTCTCCGATTCGCCGAGTTTGCGGGCATCCGCGGTATGCATGTGCAGGCAATAGGCGCAGCCGTTGATCTGCGAGACCCGTGTCTTGATGAGCAGGACGAGCCTGTGATCGAGGCCGCACTTCTCGAGATAGGCTTCCACGGCTTGCAGGGCGGCGTAGCCCTCGGGGGCGAGGGCGATTGCGTTCAGTCTTTGCGTCATGGCATTCCTCTCAGTCGAACCCGGCGCGGCTGCCGCGCGCCACGAACAGGACGAGACGGCATCGCGGTGTGTGACATCCCGGGTTGCAGATCCACGCCCGTGGCGCGAGATGCCGTTGCGGGCGATCTTGGCCCCGGCGTCCCGATTGCAAGACCGGCGGCTTGACGCCATGCTGCGGCGATGGTGCCAAAGCACCGTTCGCGCAAGGCTCGACATGGCGGCAAAGAAATCCGAGGGCCGGCCGGCCGGCAGTTCAGGCGGCGCGGACGCCGCCGGGCTCGCCGAGGCGCCGCATTTCCACGGCCATCGCGAGCGCCTGCGCGGACGCTTCCTGCAGGCCGGCAGCGAGGCGGTCTCCGACTACGAGCTGCTCGAGCTCGTGCTGTTCCGCGCCATTCCGCGGCGCGACGTGAAACCGCTCGCCAAGGCGCTCATCGCCCGCTTCGGCTCCTTCGCCGAGGTGATCTCGGCCCCGGCGGCGCGGCTCGCCGAGGTGCCGGGTCTCGGAACGTCCGCCATCACGGAGCTCAAGATCGTCCAGGCCGCGGCCGGGCGGCTTGCGCGCGGCGAATTGAAGCGCCGTCCCATGCTCTCCTCGTGGTCGGCGGTCGTCGAATATTGCCGCACCGCCATGGCGTTCGCCGAGAGGGAGCAGTTCCGCATTCTCTTTCTCGACAAGCGCAACCAGCTCATCGCCGACGAGGTGCAGCAGACCGGCACGGTCGATCACACGCCGGTCTACCCGCGCGAGGTGGTCAAGCGCGCGCTCGAACTCTCGGCCACCGCCGTCATTCTCGTGCACAATCACCCCTCAGGCGACCCGACTCCCTCAAGTGCAGACGTGCTGGTCACTAGGCAGCTCCGGGAGTCGGGCAAGGCCGTCGACATCCTCGCGCGGC
>CAZIGW010000231.1:0-6713 GCA_964538565.1 uncultured Hyphomicrobiales bacterium
TTCGCGCGCGGGCTGCGGCGGCGCGAACTCCGCGCCCGGCGGTTCGACGTCGGGTTCGGGCACTGGCGGTCCGCCGAAATCGGCGACCGCGTGGGTGAGTTCGGGCTCGAACTGCGGCGCTTCCTGCTCGTTCGCCATCGGCGCTTCGCCTTCGCGGTGGCGATTGCGCCGTCCGCCGCGTCGGCCACGCCGCCGCCGGCGGCGCTGCTCGCCGCCTTCGCGGCCGGGCCCGTGCGAGGGTTGCGGTCCGCCGGGTCCGCCGGCAAATCCTTCCGCCTGCCCGCCCTCGAGCTCGTCCTCCTCGAAGTCCTCGGCATGTGTCACGCCGTGCTCGGCGGCGGTCTCGTGGGTGAAAGCGCCGGGTTCGCGGCCTTCACCGCGGCGTCCGCGCCGCCGGCGTCGTCGCCTCCGGCGTCCGCCTTCGCCCGCCTCGGCGCGCTCGTCCTCGGCCCCGGCCTCTTCCGCCGTTTCCTCGCCCTCCTGCTCGGCCTCCTCCTCGAGCGACTCCTCCACCTCGAACGGCGTCACCGCGATCGGCTGCGCCGCAGCGAGGGCGCGCGCGGCCTCCACGCTGTGGACCTGCTCGCCGCGGTCGATGATGAACGGCGGCTGGCCGCCCATGGTCGGATCGGCGTTCACCGCGATGGTGATCTGGAAGCGCTCCTCCAGCTCGCGCAAGTGCGCGCGCTTGTGGTTGAGCACGTAGAGGGCGATATCCGCACGCGTGCGGACGATGAGGTTATGGGTCGCCCCGCGCAGCAGCGTCTCTTCGAGCATGCGCAGGAGCTGAAGCGCGACGGAGGAGACCGAGCGGACATGCCCGCTGCCGCCGCAGTGCGGGCACTTCTCGGTCGAGCTTTCGAGCACGCTCGAACGGATGCGCTGGCGCGACATCTCGAGCAGGCCGAAGTGGGAGATGCGGCCGACCTGGATGCGTGCGCGGTCGTTCTTCAGGCATTCCTTCAGGCGACGTTCGACGGAGCGATTGTTGCGCTTCTCGTCCATGTCGATGAAGTCGATGACCACGAGGCCGGCGAGGTCGCGCAGGCGCAGCTGGCGCGCGATCTCCTCGGCGGCTTCCAGGTTGGTCTTGAGCGCGGTGTCCTCGATGTGGTGCTCGCGCGTCGCACGGCCCGAGTTGACGTCGATGGCGACGAGCGCCTCGGCCTGGTTGAGCACGATGTAGCCGCCGGAGCGCAGCTGCACGACCGGCGAGAACATCGCGTCGAGCTGGCTCTCGATGCCGTAGCGCGTGAAGAGCGGCTGCGTGTCCTTGTAGGGCTTCACGTTCTTCGCATGGCTCGGCATGAGCATGCGCATGAAGTCCTTGGCTTCGCGATAGGCGTCGTCGCCGGCGACGATCACCTCGTCGATGTCCTTGTTGTAGAGGTCGCGGATCGAGCGTTTGACGAGCGAGCCTTCCTCGTAGACGAGCGTCGGCGCGGTCGACTTGAGCGTGAGATCGCGCACCGTCTCCCACATGCGCAGCAGATATTCGAAATCGCGCTTGATCTCGGTCTTGGTGCGCGACGCGCCGGCGGTGCGCAGGATCACCCCCATGCCTTCCGGCACTTCGAGCTCCTGCGCCACTTCCTTGAGGCGCTTGCGGTCCTGCACGTCGGTGATCTTGCGGCTGATGCCGCCGCCGCGCGCCGTGTTCGGCATCAGCACCGAATAACGGCCGGCGAGCGACAGATAGGTGGTGAGCGCCGCGCCCTTGGTGCCGCGCTCCTCCTTGACCACCTGCACCAGCATGATCTGCCGGCGCTTTATGACTTCCTGGATCTTGTACTGGCGGCGCAAGCGCGGGGCGCGATCGGGAACCTCCTCCATGGCGTCGGCGCCGCCGACCGATTCGACGACTTCCTCCTCTTCGCCGTCGGCGCCGTTGCCGTGCTCGGCGTCCTCGCCGTTCTCGTGTCCGGTCTCGTCGTTGGCGGGTGCCGCCTGCGCGGAGGCGGATTCCCCGGCGTCTGCGGCTTCGGCCGCATCCGGCCCGGCGGCGTCCGCGGCTTCATCCGCTTCGGCCGGGCTGTCGTCCCCGTGATCGTCCGCTTCCGCTTCCGCCTCCGGTGCGGCGGATGCCTGCGCGGCGTTGTCAGATCCTGCTTCCGGACCGGGAGCCGCCGGTGCCTCGAACGCGGTCTGGGCCGCGGCCTCGTGCTCGGGAGTCTCCTCGCCGGGTTCGCTATGCTCCGCGTCCGCTTCGACCGGCTCGCTGCGCACCGCCTCGCTCGGCCGCGCGGATCCCGCGGTGCGATGGCGGCGACGGTGCCGACTGCGCGAGCGGCGCTCGACCTCGTCCTCCGCGTCGCGGTGGGCGCGCTCCTCTTCGGCGATCAGCGCCTGCCGGTCGGCCACCGGGATCTGATAGTAGTCGGGATGGATTTCGCTGAATGCGAGGAAGCCGTGGCGGTTTCCCCCGTAGTCGACGAAGGCCGCCTGCAGCGACGGCTCGACGCGCGTCACTTTGGCGAGATAGATGTTGCCTCTTAGTTGCCGGCGGGTTGCCGACTCGAAGTCGAATTCCTCAACACGATTTCCGCGCAGGACGACGACCCGGGTTTCCTCCGGATGCGTCGCATCAATGAGCATCTTGTTAGCCATCGAACCGTCTCTTTGCGGTCCTCCGGATCGCGTCCGCTTCGTCTCGCAAACGAGACCGCGGACCGGGCGACGCGGGAGGCACCGAATTTGGGTTGGAGTTGTTGCTGCCCGATTCGGCGTCGAGGCGCGAGACGCGACGGGAGGTCGCGCGCGACCACGGCTGGTGCGTGGCAGGGGCGCGGCCGGTCCTCAAAGCGCGTCGCGGGCATGACCTTCGTTCCGGGCGAAAGGCAGCGCAGGCGCCGCCTCGTGTTCTTCGTTGCTGATGTCCCATCGTCCGGCCAGCGCGGCCGAACGCGCGCCCGGTCATCTTCGAAAGGGGCATCGGTGGCAGCCGGCCGTCCGCGTAATCCGCCTCCAGCGGTCATGATGGGGCGCGGCCGTTGGTCAAGCGTGCCGGATGCCCGAACGCGGCAAAACCGGAATCCTTGAACGATCAGCACACCTTTCTTAGGGCCGCGGGTCCGCCTTGGCAAGGAGCGTGTTAATTTGGCCGTATGGTCCCAAATACCGCCGGGTTTCTGTGGCCATGCTGGCGGCTCGCCCCGCCGGCGCCAAAGTTAAGGTGTGGTTAACCGCACCCGCCTAGGGGTAGGGGGCTTAGGATCGGGACGATCGGGGCTGGAGAGAGGGTGAGTCGTCACGCGCTCAATCTCGTGATGGCGGCGGCATGCGGCATGCTCCTTGCGACGCAGGGAGCGGCGGCGCGCGAGGGCGCGGCCGCGCGCCCCGCGAGCGCTGCCGGCGTGCCGGTCGCCACCGACGCGCGGCTCGGCGGCGACGACACCAAGACCCGCTTCATCGTCGATCTGTCGCAGAAGATCGACATGCGGGCGTTCACGCTCGCCGACCCCAACCGCGTCGTGATCGACCTGCCGCAGGTGAATTTCCAGCTTCCGGCCAATGCCGGCGAGCACGGACGCGGCCTCGTCAAGGCCTTCCGCTTCGGCCTGGTGATGCAGGGCGGATCGCGCATCGTCCTCGACGTCACGCGCCCCGTGCGGGTGGAAAAGGCGTTCGTGCTCGATCCGGCCGACGGCCAGCCGGCCCGTCTCGTGCTCGACCTCATTCCGGTCGACCGGCAGACGTTCCTGCGCGCGGTCGCCATCGACAACTACCTGCCGCGCAACGAACCGCACAAGGACGAGCACGAGGCGCAACACGACGACGATCCGCGTCCGATCATCGTGCTCGATCCCGGGCACGGGGGGATCGACAACGGCACGCGGGCGCCGAGCGGGGAGAGCGAGAAGGATCTCGTGCTCGCCATCGCCCTCATGCTGCGCGACAAGCTGGAGAAGACCGGCAAGTATCGCGTGGTGATGACCCGCAGCGACGACACCTACATCCCGCTCGCCGAACGGGTGCGCATCGCCCGCCGGCGGCAGGCGCAATTGTTCATCTCGATTCACTGCGACGCGCTTCCCCCGCGCGAGGGCGCGGCGCAGGGCGCCTCCGTCTACACGGTGTCAGAGCACGCCTCCGACGCCGAAGCGGCCCGTCTGGCCGAGGCGGAGAACAAGGCGGACGTCATCGCCGGCGTCGACCTGACGGCGGAACCCGGCGACATCGCCGACATCCTCATCGACCTTGCCCAGCGCGAGACGAAGACGTTCTCCACCCAGTTCGCGCACGGCCTGGTCAACGAACTCAAGCTGACCGCGCGGCTGCACAAGCACCCGTTGAAATCGGCCGGGTTCCGCGTGCTCATGGCGCCGGACGTGCCCTCGGTGCTCGTTGAACTGGGCTATGTCTCCAACAAGGACGACCTGCGGCTGTTGACGTCCGATGCATGGCGCGGCCGGGTCACGGACTCGATGCTGCACGCGATCGATACCTATTTCGCCCGCCGGCTTGCCGGGGCGGGGCCGGGCAGCGGCCAGAATTGAGCATGCAGCCGGGTGGCCGATCAGGAGCGGGATCGCGGCTTCGGAACGGGGGTTGGCCTCAGTTTGACCATAAAACGGCGCGACGACACCGCCTGGGGCGGAACACATTGAGCGGCGCGTCCGCGGCCGGGCGGCGCCGACGGGCAGCGGCCTGTGCTTTTCCGGCCGAAGCGCATGGCGGGTTCTCGAAAGACCTGTCAATGTCAGGCTTTGCGGAAGACTCGCAATGAAATTTCTCGTGCGCTTCCTGGGATTCGCATTCACGGTCGGCACCATCCTGTTTCTGGTCGGGGTGGCGGCCGCCGCCGGCCTGCTGTGGCATTTCTCCAAGGACTTGCCCGACTATTCGCAGCTTCAGGACTACGAACCGCCGGTGATGACCCGCGTGCACGCGGCCGACGGCTCGCTGGTCGCCGAATACGCCGCGCAGCGCCGGCTCTACATTCCGATCCAGGCGGTGCCGAAGCTCGTCACCAACGCGTTCATCGCCGCCGAGGACAAAAACTTCTACGAGCACGGCGGGCTCGACTTCGGCGGCATCCTGCGCGCCATGCTGGTCTACGTGCAGAACTTCGGCAGCAATCGCCGCCCGCAAGGCGCCTCGACCATCACCCAGCAGGTGGCGAAGAACTTTCTCCTCTCGAACGAGGTCTCGTTCCAGCGCAAGATCAAGGAAGCGCTGCTGGCGCTGAAGATCGAGCGCACGTATTCGAAGGACAAGATCCTCGAACTCTACCTCAACGAGATCTATCTGGGTCTCGGCGCCTATGGCATCGCCGCCGCCTCGCTCCTCTATTTCGACAAGTCGGTGCACGAGCTCACGATCGCGGAAGCCGCGTATCTCGCCGGGCTGCCGAAGGGGCCGAACAACTACAACCCGTTCCGCCAGCGCGAGCGCGCGATTGAGCGACGCAACTACGTCATCGACCGGATGGTCGAGGACCACTACATCAGCCCGCAGGACGGCGAGAAGGCCAAGAAGGAGCCGCTCAACGTCACGGCGCGGCCGACCGGCGCGCACATCTTCGCGGCCGAATATTTCGCCGAAGAGGTGCGCCGCGAGATCTTGGAGAAGTACGGCGAGAAGAAGCTCTACGAGGGCGGGCTGTCGGTTCGCACCACGCTCGATCCCAAGATCCAGGTGATGGCGCGCAAGGCCTTCGTCGAGGGGCTCGTGCACTTCGACGAGGAGAAGGGCTACCGCGGTCCGGTCACCAGGATCGACATCTCGGGGGACTGGGGTGCCAAGCTCGCCGACGTGAAGGCGCTCTCCGATGTCGCGCCGTGGCGTCTCGCCGTCGTGCTCGAGACGAGCGACCAGGCCGCGCGCGTCGGGTTCCAGCCGGGGCGCGATCCGGGCGGCGCCGTGCAGCGCGAGCGGCAGGTCGGAATCGTGCCGCTCGAGGGCGTGAAATGGGCGAAGGCGGCGAACGGCTCGGACCGCAAGCCCATCACCCGCGTTTCGCAGGTCCTGCAGCCCGGCGACGTCATCTATGTCGATCCGATTGGCAAGGACTCCAACCAGTTCCGCCTGCGCCAGGTACCCG
The DNA here is from genome assembly GCA_964538565.1 of uncultured Hyphomicrobiales bacterium. Classification (GTDB taxonomy): domain Bacteria; phylum Pseudomonadota; class Alphaproteobacteria; order Rhizobiales; family Xanthobacteraceae; genus CAYVBN01. The sequence continues at coordinate 6,044 of CAZIGW010000231.1, forward strand.
AGGTCTCCGGCGCCATGGTGGTGATGGATCCGTGGACCGGCCGCGTGCTCGCGCTCGTGGGCGGTTTCTCGTTCGACCAGAGCCAGTTCGACCGCGCGACCCAGGCGCTGCGCCAGCCCGGCTCCGCCTTCAAGCCGATCGTCTACGCCGCCGCGCTCGACAACGGCTACACGCCGTCGAGCGTCGTGCTCGACGCGCCGCTCGAGATCGACCAGGGCGCCGGGCAGGGCATCTGGCGGCCGGAAAACTACGAGGGCAAGTTCTACGGACCGCAGACGCTGCGCTTCGGCCTCGAGCACTCGCGCAACGTCATGACGGTGCGGTTGGCCCAGGACCTCGGCATGCCGTTGATCGCCGAATACGCTAAGCGTTTCGGCGTCTACGACAGCCTTCCCAATTATCTGTCCTACGCGCTCGGCGCCGGCGAGACCACCGTGCTGCGCATGGTCGCCGCCTACTCGATGTTCGACAACGGCGGCAAGCGGATCACGCCGACGCTCATCGATCGCATCCAGGACCGGTACGGCCACACGATCTACCGCCACGACCAGCGCGAGTGCCGCGGCTGCGACGCCGACAAGTGGTCGAACCAGCCCGAGCCCGTGCTCGTCGACCGGCGCGAACAGGTGCTCGATCCGATGACCGCCTACCAGATCACCTCGATGATGGA
>CAZIGW010000232.1:0-7398 GCA_964538565.1 uncultured Hyphomicrobiales bacterium
GCAACGAGACGAGCGGCGAGTCGGCGACGTCGCCAAGCAGGCGCTGGTATTCGACGAACACGTTCGTCGTCCACTGCGGATTCCAGTAGTAGGTGGCCTGCGCGCCGGCGCCGACGTAGCGCAGCCCGCCGCCCGCGTCGAACACCGGCAGCCCCGACGCGATCGACTGCGTCGGCGTCACGCTGAAGTAGGGATCGAGCGCGCTCGAGGTCGCGAGCCCGAGCCGCGGCCCGGCGTTGAGCTGCAGTTGCGGCGTCACGTGCGAGATGAAGTCGGCGGAGAGATCGAACACCTGGCCGTGGTGCCCGCCGATGCCCTGCCGCACTTCGAGCCGGGTGCGCAGGAACTGCGTCGGCCAGTATTCGAAGAAGGCGCCGAGCTCGACCGCCCAGTCGACGTCGCCGAGCCCGCGCAGCTCGGAAAAGTCGCTCTCCTTGCGCTGCTGCACCAGCTTGCCCACCGGGCCGGCGCGGAAGTTGCCGATGTCGATGAGGGTGATGCCGAAGCCGTCGTTCGGGCTGCGGAAATTCGGCGGCGTGCCGGCGCGCCGATAGTCGAAGATCGGGAACGGCATGAAGTCGTAGTGGTTGGCGCCCTCGTAGGAGGGCTGAACGTGGCCTTCGACCCCGAGGGTGATGATCCATCCCGATGCAGCCGGCGCCGACGCCGGTGCCACGCCGAGGTCGGCGGCGAACGCCGCCGTGGCGAGGAACGCGACCGGCAGGGCCAGAACGGCCGAACGCGCGAACATTCCCGAATTTCCCATGTGTCACCCCGTCCCGCATTGCTGCGGCAGTTGCGCTCGGCTCGCAATCCCCCGAACGCCGCGCGATACCCCTAGCAACGCCGCGCGGCGAGGTCCAACTGCGAACGCCGGGTTGGGGACAAGCTCACCCCTTCCCGACCCGCCGCTCGGCGGTCGATTCGGCGTCATTGTGCGTCAGATCCGCCGCGGTTGCGACGGCAGCCACCTCCTCCGCAACCACGGAGGCTGACGTTTTCCGCCCACCTGTGACTTTTTTGCCGGTATCTGGTGCGGTTCCCGGGGCCGCCACTCCGGCGGGATCGGCGCTCACCGCGGCGGAGAGGGTCTGCGCCTCCTTGCGCTGCGCCGATTCGCGCCGGCGGGACAGATGCGCGCCCAGTTCCTCCTGCGCGCGCCGCACCCAGTAGGCGACCTGCACGGCCGAGCGGCCGAGCAGCCCGCCGGCCCAGACGAGCCCGTAGGGCAGGAACAGCCGCCAAGCGTCGTCGTTCTCGACGATCGCCCGCGCGATCAGGTTGCCGGCCATGGCCGACGTGTTGAGGCCCTGGCCGCCGAACCCGCTCGCCAGCCACAGGCCGGGCGACACTTCGCCGATCTGCGGCATGCGGTGCACCGTGAGTCCGAGCACGCCCGACCAGGCGTACTCGAAGCGCACCTCGCCGAGCTGCGGATAGCGGCGCGCGATCTCGCGGCCGAAGTGCGCGGTGCGACGGCGCGGATCGGAGGGCCAGGGTGTGAGGCGACCGGCCCACAACAAGCGGTTCCGGTCGACGATCCGATAGTGGCAGTCGGCGCGGCTGCTGTCGCTGATCGCGCCCCGGTAGGCGATCGCGCCGGTGAGCTCCGGCCCGAGCGGGGCGGAGACCGCCGCGTAGGTCGTGACCGGAACGACGCTCTGGCCGAGTTCCGGGATGAGCCCGCCGATGTGCGCGTTGCCGGCCAGCACCACGTGGGCGGCGCGCACCCGCGCCGACGGAGTGACGATGCGCTTGCGCACGCCGGCCGGATCGATCTCGATCGCGGGCGTGTTCTCGAAGATCGTCGCGCCGGCCTCGACGGCGGCGGCGGCGAGCCCCAGCGCGTAGTTGAGCGCGTGGATGTGGAAGGCGCGGGGAAAGTGCAGCGCCTGGAAATAGAACTCGCTCTTGAGCTGCGAACGCACCTGATCGGCCGGCCAGTATTCGACCGAGGCCTGGAAATCCCGCCCCAGCCGTTCGGCGAGGCTCCACAGCGCGTCCTCGTCGTCGGTCTTGGAGACGTCGAGCCAGCCGGCGATCGGCACGATGCCCGGCATGCCGGTCTCGCGGATGGTCGCGCGGACATATTCGACGCCGAACTCCGAGAGGGCCCAGAGCGCCTTGGCGTGGTCGAGGCCCACGCGTTCGACGATGCGATCGACGCTTTGGGCGAAGCCGGGCACGACGAAGCCGCAGTGGCGGCCGGAAGCGTTCCAGGCGACCTGCCGGGCTTCGAGAACCGCGACCGACCAGCCGCGGCGCGCGATCTCGCGCGCGGCCGTCAAGCCCGCGAGGCCGCCGCCGATGACGCAGACATCGACGTCGAGGTCGTGAACGAGCGGCGCGCGCGCGGAGGCGACGACGCTCGTCGCCGCGTACCAGCTCGCTCCCAGGTCCGCCGCATGCCTGTCGTTCGCCATTCCCACCGGCGGCCCTCGCCGCCCCCTGTTGCGGACACTTGCCGCAGGCGACGGCATGCTAGACTTTTCCGCCGCCGAAATCGATGTGGTCCCTCCATGCGCCGACTGATGCTGCTTCGCCACGCCAAGACCGAGGTGTCCCAACCCGGCAAGCCGGACCGCGACCGCCCGCTGCTGCCGCGCGGGGAGCAGGCGGCCCCGAAGGTCGGCGCCTTCATGACCCGCCACGCGCTCGTGCCGGACCGCGTGCTGTGCTCGACCGCCAGGCGCGCCCGCGAAACCTGGGCCCTGGTGGCGAAGGCGTTTTCCAAGCCGCCGGCGGCGATGTTCGAGGAACGCGTCTATGCCGCCTCCGCCGACGCCCTGCTCGACCTGGTGCGCGAGACCGGGCGCGAGGCCCATTCGCTGCTCGTGGTCGGCCACAACCCCGGCCTGCACGACTTCGCCGTGATGCTGATCGCCTCCGGCGAGGTCACCGCGCGCGAGCGGCTGCGCGAGAAGCTGCCGAGCGCCGGCCTGGTGGTGATCGATTTCCCCCTCGACGACTGGGCCAGGCTGCATCCGCAGGCCGGCCGCCTCGACCGTTTCGTCACGCCCCGCTCGCTCACCGCTGCGACGGATTGAGGCGGGCCGCCGGACGGCCTCTCACGCGTCTTGCGCGAACGTGCCAATATGGTCCCGTCGCTGCGAGGGGGAAAACCCATGTTCAAGCGCATTCTCGTGCCGGTCGATATCGCCGACGCGGAGCTCGCGAAACCGGCGATCGCGACGGCCGTATCGCTCGCGCGCGCCGCCGACGGCGAGGTGCGGTTGCTCAACGTCCTGCCGATGACCCCGGTGATGCTCGCCGAATACGTGCCGCCGGACTTCGACGTCCAGCAACGCCAGTCGGCCGAGGAGGCGCTGGCGATCATCGCCAAGGAAAGCGGGCTCGGTCCGGGCCACATCGAGACCGTCGTCCGCCAGGGCGGCATCTATCACGAGATCCTCGAGGAGGCGAAAACGATGCAGGCCGACCTGATCGTCATGAGCTCGCATCGTCCGGCGATGAAGACGTATTTCCTTGGCTCGAACGCGGGGCACGTCGTGCGCTACGCCAAGTGCTCGGTGCTGGTGGTGCGGCGCTGAAGCATCGAGACGAGGAGGAAACCCGCACGTTCGGATCGCAGGAACCGGCGCGGCCAGCTCACGTCTGCGGCAGCACCTCGCCGGGCGGCGCATCAGCACGATACCGGCGGGGCCGGTTGCGGCGAAAGAAGTTGCCGGCCTGCCAGAGAAAGGCCGCGAGAAATCCGCCGACGAAGACGGCCGCCGCCCACGCGGCCATCTGCAGCGCCCGCGCGGTGAGGGCCGCGAGCGCCAGCGACACGGCGAGGAAAACGACAAGCCCGGGCCAATAGACGAACGGCGACGCGCCGCTCTCGAACGTGGCCGGCGCGCCGGCCGCAGATAGCCGCCGGTGCAGTTCGCGCACGAACGCCGCGTAGGCCGCGTCCTGGCGCTCCTGTTCGACCATGCTGCGCCAGGAGGTCGACGCCAGTTCAAGCCGGGGATTTCCCGGGCACCAGATCTCGGCAATGAACCGGTAGGTCTGCATCGTGAGCGGGCGAAACGACAGGCGCACGCGGCGGATGTCGCCGTATGGCGCGCGACCGCGGCGCCCGCCCTTGCGCCATTCGAGCGCATCCTCGCCGAGCCGAAGCTCGACCGCCGGGCCGAGCAGCGAGGGCTTGTAGGAATACTTGTAGGAATGGACGAGGTCCACCGATGCCGGTCCGGATTTCTGCTCGCCCGCCTCGCCCGACGTCTGCATGCTTCGCCTTCCGGATCGCCGCACCTGCTGGTCGCCCAAAGAGCCCGGCCATCTTCGCACCGCCAGGAGAAAAGCGATATGAGGCGGCCGCCTCGCGGCGGCGGCCCGATGAGCGAGCATCTCGATATGGAATCCGCGCGAGGCGGCTTCGCGGTCACCGGCCGGATCGGCGCCATGCTCGACGACGCCCGGGATTTTCCGCGGCGAACGATTCCGCCCGTCGTGAGATCGCAATCACAGGTGCCGGGAATGCCATACAGCCGACCGCCTGGCTTCACACAGAAAGAGACCCCGGACGCTGGTGACGCCGGGGTCACGGAGCCAGACGGCCTCGCCTTGGGGGGACTGTCGGGGGGATAGCAAAGCCGCCTGACCCTCGAGGATTCCAACCTTACTCCGCGCGCACAGTTCCTCGCCTGCGTCTGCTTGTCCCACCTGCGCACCGCAGAACAGAGAAGCGCACGCGCGTCGCATCTGCGGATCACCCGTGGCTCGCGACATGTCACGGAAGGCCGCGCCAGGTTCGGCCTTTCCCTGACGCGCCGGTGCGGCCCGCCGCGCGTCTTCACGTACCTTCACGCACGCGTCAAATGGACGTGCATTGCCGGCGATCAGGCGGGGGCGAGCGCGCGGTACATCACGAGCGCATCGACGTACCCGTGCTGGGGATGGCGGAAGGCGCCCGGCAGGCGCCCGACCACCGCGAAGCCGAGGCTTTCCCACAACCGGATCGCGCGCTCGTTGGTCGCAACCACGAAGTTGAACTGCATGGCGCGGTATCCTCGCGCCCGCGCCTGCGCAAGCGAGTGCAGTCCCATTGCGCGCCCGATGCCGTTGCGACCGGCATGCGCGGCGGTGACATAGCCGCAGTTGGCCACATGCGCGCCGCCGCCGGACTGGTTGGCCCGCAGGTAGTAAGTCCCGACCGCCTCGCCCTCCATCTCGGCCACGAACACCGCGTGGGCCGGCGCGCACCAGTACGCGAGCGCCTGCTCGCGGGTGATGTCGGGCGGCAGCGCGTAACTGTCGCCGCGGCGAAACGCCGGTTCGAGAATGCGCCAGATCGCGTCCGCATCGGCCGCGTTCGCCGGCCGAATTCCGACTGCCGGCGCGCGGTCCGCGTCGCGCACTCCCGTGCGCCGCGCGTCCGTGTTGCCTGCCTGCGCGATCATCTCGCGTGCTCTCCTTGTCGCTGCCCCCCGCGCTCGGCATCGCGGCGCCGGGAGATTGAGACAAATCAATGAACAATCGTGGCCAAGCGCCTTCAAACGGTACTCGGAACCCAACCGAAGTCCGCCCGGTTGTCTCTGCAATCGGTCGTGGAGTGGCGTCATGGCGATCCGTTACTACTGGAAAGGCTACCTCAAGCTGTCGCTCGTTTCCTGCGCGGTCGCCATGGTTCCGGCCTCCTCCACCTCCGAGCGCACACGTTTTCACAATCTCAATCGCGCTACCGGGCACCGGCTGCGTCAACGCCTGGTGGACGAAGAGACGGGCGAGGAGGTCCCGCGCGAGGACCGGATCAAGGGCTACGAGGTGGAGAAGGGCCGCTATGTCGAGGTGACGGACGAGGAACTCGAGGACGTGGCGCTCGAAAGCACCCATACGATCGACATCGAGCGCTTCGTGCCGCGCGCGGAAATCGACCGGCGCTACCTCGACCAGCCCTACTACCTGGTCCCGAGCGACAAGGTTTCGGAAGACGCCTTCGCGGTCATCCGCGAGGCGATGCGCGACGAGGACCGCGTCGCGCTCGGACGCGTCGTGCTCTATCGGCGCGAGCATCTCGTCGCCGTCGAGACGCTCGGCAAGGGCATGATGCTCACGACCCTGCGCTACGCCAACGAGGTACGCAGTGAGAAGGCCTATTTCGACGAGATCCCGGACAAGAAGGTGTCGAAGGAAATGCTGGATCTGGCTCGCCACATCATCGAGCAGAAGGCGGGGCATTTCGAACCGGAGACGTTCGAGGACCGCTACGAAAACGCGGTGGTCGACCTGATCCGGCAGAAGGAGGCCGGCCGTCCGGTGACACATCGCGAGGCCCCACGCGAGGGCAACGTCATCAACCTGATGGACGCCCTGCGCCGCAGCCTCGCTTCCGAGCGCGGCGAGAGATCCGCCCGCAACCCGTCGTCGAGGAACCGAACCACGGCGCGCAAGTCTCGGCGCCCCGCCGCGCGCTCGCGCACCAAGCACCGCAAGGCGGGCTGACCCCGCGGGGGCTCGGGGGCAACGGCCGAGGGCCCGCCGAGCACCTGTCCCGACACGCGACCTCAGGCCCCGAATGCGTATCGGCCGTGCCAGCGAACCCGCACGGCTCATGCCGGGCCAAACGGGCAGACCGATCCGGGTCTGGTGCGATCGCGGTCGGCTCCACATCTGGCCCGCGTGACCACCCGGCGCAGGGTCCGGCGAAGCCAAGGCTCCGCCGGGGCGTCATGCGCCAGTTCATCGAATGGGAGCGCCGCCGACAAGGTTACGCAAACCGCGCAACTGCGCCCGATCGGCCCGGACATTCGGGCCGCGCTCCAGAACCGCGAGGCTGCCATGACCACTCGTCGATTTCTTCTTGCTGCGGTCGTTGTCACGTCCACCCTCGGAGCCGCCAGCGCGGCGCCGGCCCGCACGATCTATGATGGAATCTGGAGCGTGCTGATCATCACCGATCGCGGCAGTTGCGACCGGGCCTACCGGTACGGCGTCAGCATCAACGACGGGATCGTGCGCTATCGTGGCGACGGGTCGTTCGTCTTGCACGGCCGCGTGAACCGCGGCGGCCGCGTCCAGGTCAGCATCTCGCGCGGCAGCCAGGTGGCGCAAGGCAGCGGACGCTTGACCCCGAATGCCGGCTCAGGCTCCTGGGTCGGCCGCAGCCCCGACGCCGTTTGCGCCGGACACTGGATCGCCGAACGCCGCTGACACGCCGAAGCGCAGAAAAAGAACCCCGGTTGCCGAAGCAACCAGGGTTTTTCTTCCGGACGGCTGGGGCTGGGGGGCTAGGACGCCGTCCGGCACTTTGAAAACGCGCAAGGCGGCGTCGGGTTCCGCCACACGACCACGCTCGTTCGCATTTTTTGCGGAGAGCCACATGCGCAGCATGGGCTCCACCGGTGGCCACAGAACCGCCGGCGCCACCGAATGAGTTTGCGAGAGGCGTGA
>CAZIGW010000233.1:0-36798 GCA_964538565.1 uncultured Hyphomicrobiales bacterium
AAGAAGCTCGGCACCCGGCCAAGCTCCGAGACCTTCGCCCGCACGTAGCGCTGCGCCGCTTGGGATGGCTCACGCTCAGCCTCCTCATCGGCTGGTTGACCGATGTCCGTAGCAGCAAATCGCGAGTGTGCTTCTCGCAACTGCTCGTGCTGGAGGTCCCACCCAAGCTCTGTGCCCGGCTCTGCCTCATACTGGGCAATGAACCAATCGTACCAATCGGCTGCCAGCGCATGGCGCTGTTGATGCGTGAGGGTCTGCCCTTCTCCGTTAGCCGCCGCCCGCAGTGCGTTGATGCGCCCCGTAATCAGCGCGTCCCATTCCCGCAGTTCCTGTTTGGCCCGCTCGACTGAGAGTGCGCCGGAGCGCCGGAATCGTTCCTCGTGCGAGAGCCCGTGTGCGGCCTTGTAGGCGTCTTGAAGCTCGGCGGGGATTGCCTTGCGGCTTAGCCAGTCGCCATTGCGACCACGTCTCAATGAGACCATACGAACAGTCATCTGTAGCGCCCTCTGTAGCGGGAGAGCGCCGCAAGCCCTTGTAAAACCTCATGTCCCTGAGGCGAAAAGTGAATTCAATGGATTGGTGCGGTCGAGAGGACTCGAACCTCCACGGGTCGCCCCACTAGCACCTCAAGCTAGCGCGTCTACCAATTCCGCCACGACCGCAGTGGGGTGACGCCGGGACTTCGTCCGGCGCCGAAGCGACGGCGCACGATGTAACAAATCGACGATACCGGGACAAGGCCGGAAGCGGGGCCGAAACCGCCCTTTTCGGCGCGTGCGGGGCGCCGGTGTCGCTGTGCGGCGGCTTCCGGCCCCCTGCCCGGTCCGCAACGCCGGCCCGGCGGACGCGGCGGGAAAGGCGGCCCCGGGGGCGATGGAAGCTCAGTCGATGGGCTGTCGGCCGGCGCGCCGCCCGGCCCGGCCGGCCTAGCGGGCCTCGGGGCTGCGCGCCAGCATCTCCTTGACCTCGACGGCGATGCGGTTGCCGCTGACGATCACGGTGCCCTTGGCGACCGGGAAATTATTGGCGAGGATCTTCACCTCGTCGTCCTCGGAGGAGTCGAGCTCGATGATGGCGCCGCGGCCGAGCCGGAGCACCTGGTGAACCGGCATCGACGTGGTGCCGAGCACGACGGCGATGTCGACCGAGACCTTTTCGATTGTCGCCACGATCCCTACCTTCGATGATACGACCGATGACGCAATGCACGCAGCGCCAGCACGTGACCTGAACGTGCCCGCGGGATGGTTACCGGGTGGTTAACATGCGCGACAATCTGTCTCCCGGGCTGCGGCGGGCGGACGATTCGGCGGTCGAATGGCAGGTGAGCGAGGGACTCGTTCCCTACGCGGCGGCGCTCGAAACGATGGAGGCGCGCGTGGCGGCGATCGCCGAGGGTCGCGCCCGCGAGCTCGTGTGGCTGATCGAGCATCCCCCGCTCTACACCGCGGGTACCAGCGCCAAGCCCGAGCAGCTCATCGAGGCGCGCTTTCCGGTGCACACCGTCGGCCGCGGCGGACAGTTCACCGAGCACGGACCCGGCCAGCGAGTCGTCTACGTGATGCTCGACCTCAGGCGCCGCGGCGGCGACGTGCGCCGGTTCGTCACCACGCTCGAAGAATGGATCATCCGCACGCTCGCGGCCTTCAACGTGCGCGGCGAACGACGCGAGGACCGCGTCGGCGTGTGGGTGCGCCGCCCCGAGAAGGGCGAGGGCCGCGAGGACAAGATCGCGGCGATCGGCATCCGGGTGAAGCGCTGGGTGAGCCTGCACGGGCTCGCCCTCAACGTCGATCCGGACCTGTCGCATTTTTCCGGCATCGTGCCGTGCGGGGTCGTCGAGGCGCGCTACGGTGTCACGAGCCTCGTGGACCTCGGCCATCCGGTGACAATGCCCGAGGTCGACATGGCGATGCGCCACGCGTTCGGCGGATTGTTCGGCTCGCTCGTCGAGCGCGCGGCGGCCCTGCCGGTGGGCGCAGACGCGATGGGCGCCGGGGCTTCGATCGAGGACGTCGCGCGCCAACCATCATCCGGCGAAGTGAATTCGGTTCGCCGGTGAGATCATGCGCCAGGTCGAACGATGAGCGCGCGATCCTAAAGCAAAGGCGGTTTCCAGTTTTGCGGATCGCGCTCAAGCGCTCACACCGTGGCGATCATCGAGAAGCGTTCGCTCGGCCGCCGCAGCTTGAGATCGGCGGGTGCCGCCTCGCGGGCGTCGATGGCGTCGACCGCGGCGAGCGGCGGCCCCTTGCGGCAGGCCTCGATCATCGACGCGACGGCCTCGGGCGGTCCGGCGAACACCGCCTCGACCGTTCCCTCGCGCCGGTTGCGCACCCAGCCTTCGATCCCGCGCGTGAGCGCGGTGCGCTCCGCCCAGGCGCGATAGCCGACGCCGTGCACGCGCCCGTGCACGACGACCCGACGGATGACCTGCCCGTTCTCGCTCATGCGATGTCTCCGCTCTCAATGGCCCGCGCGGCCTCGAATCCGGACGCCGCCCAGCGCGCGAGCGAATTCAGATAATCCTCGGCAAAGCCCCACTCCCGGGCCGCCGCCACGACGAGTTCGAGATAGCCCGGCTTCGGCCGGCCCGCCGCACGCGAGCGCGCCACATAGACGAGCGCCGAAACGCACTGCGCGGCGGCCCGAACCGGAAGCGTGCAGGCGCGATAGAGGCCGGTGTCGATGCTCTCGTAGAGGTTGAGGCGCGCGAGATCGCGCGGGGTCAACCGCCAGAGCACGCCCTGCACGGTGTGTCCCTGTGCGGGCGTGATCGACGCATAGCCGTCGGCGGTGATGAAAAACCGGTGGTGATCGAGGCGGGCCGGTCCGATCGGGCGCGCTCCGGGAGCGTGCCGGCGCATCAGCGCCCGGCTCATGTTCGATGCATAGGCGAAATAGAACGTCATTGCGACGGCCAGCATGCATGCTGAGCAATCATGCCCGATTATGACCCTGCGGTCACCGCCCCGGGACGGTTTGTCCCGGAAGAAGTCCCCATCAAATTACCAGCGAAAACGGACCTAACGTAAACCGCCCGAGGCGCATCGGCGGGAAGCAGCCGCCGGTCAGGCAAACTCCAGGACGACGGCGTCGACCGCCAGGCTGTCGCGCGGCTTGACGTGGATCTTCCTGACCACGCCGTCGCGCTCGGCGCGCAGCACGTTCTCCATCTTCATGGCCTCGACCACCGCGAGCGTCTCGCCAGCCTTGACCTCCTGCCCCTCGACAACCGCGATCGAGACGACGAGTCCCGGCATCGGGCAGAGCACCTGCTTGCCCGCGTCGGGCGGCGGCTTCACCGGCATGAGCCGCGCGGCCCTGGCCTCGTCCTCGGTGTAGACGTACACCTTCGCTTCCGCCCCATGATGGCTGAGCAGGAATCCGTTCGGGATGGGCCGCACCTGCACGGCGACCGCCTGCCCGTCGACTGTGCCCCGCCAGATCGGGTCGCCCGGCTTCCATGCCGAGACGAGAATGTGCGGCGCACCCTCCTCCCCCTCGCCGCCGATGAAGCGGACCAGGATGCCCTCCTCGGCGCGGACGATGTCGAGCATGAGCTCGCTCTCGCCGAGGCGAACGGCGCGGCGGCGCTCGCGCACGACCGCTCTGCCGCCCATCTGGCCGGAAATGCGCCGCTTGCGCTCGCCGAGCACGTGATCGCAGGCGGCCCCGACCGCGGCGATCACGCAGGCGCGCTCGCCCTGCGGCGGAACGGGATGGAAGCCGTCGGGATATTCCTCGGCCAGGAACGCGGTCGAGAGCCGGCCTTCGAGCCAGCGCGGATGCTGCATCAGCGCCGCAAGCAGGGGAATGTTGTGGCGGATGCCCTCGATGCAGAATTCGTCGAGCGCGCGCGATTGGGCGGCGATCGCCTCCGCGCGCGTGCCCGCGTGGGTGACGAGCTTGGCGATCCTCGGGTCGTAGTAGATCGGGATCTCGCCGCCCTCGACGACCCCGGTGTCGTTGCGCACCGTGAAGCCGCCTTCGCTGCGCTCCGCCGGCGGCCGGTAGCGCACGAGCCGGCCGGTCGAAGGCAGGAAGTTGCGGGTCGGGTCCTCGGCGTAGATGCGCGTCTCGACCGCCCAGCCCGACAGCCTCACGTCGGCTTGCGAGAACCGCAGCCGCTCGCCGGCGGCGACGCGGATCATCTCCTCGACGAGGTCGACGCCGGTGACGAGTTCCGTCACCGGATGCTCGACCTGCAGCCGCGTGTTCATCTCGAGGAAATAGAAGCTGCGGTCCTGGCCGGCGACGAACTCCACGGTCCCGGCCGAGTCGTAGCCGACAGCCCTCGCGAGCGCGACCGCCTGCTCTCCCATCCGGCGGCGCGTCTCCTCGTCGAGCAGCGGACTCGGCGCCTCCTCGACGACTTTCTGGTTGCGGCGCTGGATCGAGCACTCGCGCTCGCCGAGATGCACGACGTTGCCGAACTTGTCGCCGAGCACCTGGATCTCGACGTGGCGCGGATCGACGATGAATTTTTCGATGAACACCCGCTCGTCGCCGAACGAGGACCGCCCCTCCGAGCGGGCGCGCGTGAAGCCTTCAATCACCTCGGCGCGCGAACGGGCGACGCGCATTCCCTTGCCGCCGCCGCCGGCCGAAGCCTTGATCATCACCGGATAGCCGATCTGCTCGGCGATCTCGACGGCGTGCCGCTCGCTCTCGATCGTCCCGAGGTGACCTGGAACGGTCGAAACCCTGGCGCGCGCGGCCGCCTTCTTGCTCTCGATCTTGTCCCCCATGGCGGCGATCGCCTGCGGGTTGGGCCCGATGAAGACGATGCCGGCGCGCTCCAGCGCCCGCGGAAACGCGTCCCGCTCGGAGAGGAAGCCGTAGCCCGGATGCACCGCTTCGGCACCGGTGCGGCGGCAGGCGTCGACGATCTTCTCGATGTCCAGATAGCTCTCGCCGGCCGGGGGCGGGCCGATCGGCACCGCCATGTCGGCCATCTCGACGTGCAAGGCGTCGCGGTCGGCGTCGGAATAGACCGCCACCGTCTCGATCCCCATGCGCCGGGCCGTCTTGATGATCCGGCAGGCGATCTCGCCGCGATTGGCGATCAGGATACGCTTGAACATGCCCTGTCTGGACCCTGCACCGTGCCGGTCCATGGGCTTTGCGGCCTCGAAGGCAAAATGTCAATTCGCGGTACGGCGTTTCGTCCGGACCGGCCGCCGGCTGATCCGGCCCTCACGCCGCGAGATCGAAGATCGCGCCGAGCGACTGGGCGAACGGGGAAACCGCCGCGCCGAGAAGAAACGCAGCGATGGCGACGAGCGAACCGGTCGGCGGCCTGTTCTTCACGTGCGAGGCGATCCACTGCAGGATCTCGGTGTCGGCATCGGCGAACGGCTGGGGCGAGGCCCACGACGAAAGCGGCGTCGCAGAGGCGAGCGCGATGTCGCGCGGCGGTACCGGGCGTCCGGTCGCCGCGAGCACATGGTGCGCGACCGCCTTCACGAACAGATCGTCGAACCGTCCCTCGTCCGTCCGCTCGGTGCCGGCGGCATCGATGTCGAACAGTACGTCGGCTTCCGCGCGGGTGACCGGCGCACCATTCGGACCGCCGGCGGCGACGAGAATGCGCTCGCACAGCGCGGCGTCCCCGGCGTCGAGCGTGCGCGAGAAGTGGGCGCGGCCCTGGGTCGTCGGGCCTTCGCCGGTGATCACGCCGGTCAGCACCTGGCCGAGTGCGGCGGTCGCGAGTTCCGGCGCGATGATCGGCGATGTCTCGATGGTCTCGACGAGGGTGGCGAAGTCGGCCGCGCGCCCGGACAGCGCCGGGGTCGAAATCGTCGATTGAATGGCGAAGCGAGCGCTTGCACGCGTCATCGAACTCTCCCTGTCCCCTTTTGCGGTCATCTTAGGCCTGGCCGGTTACCCGACGCCTAACAGCGGGCTTGTTTGCGAAGCGCTCAATGTTTTTGTCGGACGCGGCGGCCCGTGGGTTCAATCCGCGGGGCTGGGCGGCGACGCCTCGTCTTGGCTGTCGCGCCTTCCGGCGCGGGCAGCGCCACGTCGCGGAGGCCGAACGAGCGAATGCGCCTGATTCGCCATCGATTCGCGCCTCCGGCAGGACAAGACCGCCGCGTCGTCCGCCGCGATGCATCATCGCGAACCGCGCGGCGCGGCGGCGCCCGTCAACCTTTGAGGAACCATGCGAACGGAAACGTGCGTCCGAGAGCGCGCGGCCGGGTTGCCTCTGCGGCAGTCGCGCGGCGGGCGCCGGTCGCAATCCGCCACGCTTGCGACACCTTCGATGTCAGAATGCGAGTCGATCGGAGCAGGAACGCCATGGGACTTTACGCGAACTGCATCGCGCCGCAGCTCTGTCACCTGGCGATGCGCAACACGCGTCTCGTGCCCTATCGGCAACGCGCGCTTGCGGACGCCCGCGGCCGCGTGCTCGAGGTCGGCATCGGCTCGGGCCTCAACCTGCCGCTCTACGCGCCCTCGGTCGAGCGCGTGCTCGGGCTCGATCCCTCCGCGGGCCTGATCGCCAGGGCGGCGCAAGCGGCCTCGAGGGCGCGTGTCCCGGTCGACCTGTTCGAGGGCTCGGCTGAATGCATCCCGCTCGATGCCGCCAGCGTCGACACGGTGGTGATGACCTGGGTTGGGTGCAGCATTCCGGACATCGCGACGGCGCTGGCCGAGATGCGCCGCGTGCTCAAGCCCGGCGGCAGCCTGCTTTTCGTCGAGCACGGCCGATCGCCCGAGACCCGCGTCGCCCACTGGCAGGACCGCCTCGACCCGTTCTGGCATCGCATCTCGGCCGGCTGCCATCTCAACCGCAGGATCGTCGACCTGCTTCCGGCGGCGGGATTTCGCGTCGACCGGCTCGAGACGGGCTACATGGGCCGGCCCAAGCTGCTGACGTATCTTTATGAAGGCCGGGCCGTGGCGGCTTGACGCACGGCCGCGAGGATTTTTCCCGCCGCGCGCGCTTGTTAGCCGATTGTTCTCCGAATTTCCCCGCGCGCCGAATGTCCTTTGCTGCGGCATGCGAAAAACTGGTGTGCCTTGCGGCAAGTCTTTATATAACGCGTGAAATCCCCCGCGATTTTCAGCACAGACAAGAGGTGTACAATGACTCTCCAAATCGGTGATACCGCCCCCGACTTCGAGGCCGAGACCACGCAGGGCCGGATCCGCTTCCACGACTGGATCGGCGATTCCTGGGCGGTGCTGTTCTCGCATCCGAAGGACTTCACCCCCGTGTGCACCACCGAGCTCGGCTACATGGCGCGGATCAAGCCCGAGTTCGACAAGCGCAACGTCAAGATCATCGGCCTGAGCGTCGACCCGGTCGACAACCACGCGAAGTGGGCCGAGGACATCAAGGAGACCCAGGGCTTCGCGCCGAACTACCCGATGATCGGCGACACCGACCTCAAGGTCGCCAAGCTCTACGGCATGCTGCCGGCCGCGGCTTCCGGAAACGCCGCCCAGCGCACGGCCGCCGACAACCAGACGGTGCGCAACGTCTTCGTCATCGGACCCGACAAGAAGGTCAAGCTGATCCTCGTCTATCCGATGTCGACCGGTCGCAACTTCGACGAGGTGCTGCGCGTGATCGATTCGCTGCAACTCACCGCCAAGTACCAGGTGTCGACGCCGGCACAGTGGAAAAACGGCGAGGACGTCATCATTTCCGGGTCGGTGACCGACGAGGAAGCCAAGAAGCAGTACCCGCAGGGCTGGAAGGCGCCGCGCCCCTATATCCGCATCGTGCCGCAGCCGCGCTGACGATTTCTCGAACGTGTTGACGACGACGGCGGCTTGCGGGCCGCCGTCGTCGCGCCTGTGTCGAGGTGGAGCAAACCGCACCAGACGAGATCCGACGGAAAGGTCCAGTCGGACCGCGGAAATCCCTCCCGGCGTTCTATTGCCGCGCGAGGACTGCACCCAGGCGCATCGGACCATGCACGCGCTCGTCCAGACGCCTGGTGATCCAGATCGCCGCGGCCGCGATGACGGCCCCGGCCACCATGTCGGCGTAATAGTGTCCGCCGACGATGCGGGTGGAGACGAGGATCGCAGCTTCCAACGTCACCGCCACCGCAAAGATCTCTCCCACGCCCGCCAGCACCCATCCGACCAGCAGCGCCAGGATCGTGTGATAGGACGGGAACGTGATGATGCCGGACATCACGTCAGGATCGAGCACGCGCAGGCTGCCGTCGCGCAAAGCGAGAATTTGCGGCACGGAAACGGCCGGCAACGGACATCCATAGTAGTAGAACGCACTGCCGGCCGGCAGAAGGGCGGAGAGGACCAGCGTGATCGCGAGCGCGATCGTGTTTGCCGTTGCGAACATCTGCAACCGGCGCGGATCGCGCAGGCCGACGATGGCGCAGGCAACCGGCACCTGCCAGAGCAGCAATTGATACGTCGAGGTCATGACCGAGAACAGCGCCGGGTGATCGAAGACCGCCATGAACTCGGTCCGCCAGTTGCGCCCCAGGGCCTCCTCGATTCGCGCGAGCGTGCCGTCGACGAAGGGAAAATCGAAGCTTGCGAGCGGAAACTGCAGCAGAAGCGCGGCGCCGCTGAACGCCGCGAACTGGGCGAAGCAGTGGAACGGCGCGACCAGCCAGGACATTTCGCGGCGCAGCCGTCCGTAGAGCGCGAAGCCGAGCGGCGCGACGACCACGATGCAGAATCGCGTCAGCGCCAGGCTCGTGAAGTGGAAGGAGAAGCCTCTCGCCTTTCCGAGGACCACGGCCGAGGCCAAAGCCGCCCCGACGGCGCCCCATGTCAGCGCGGCCAATCGCGACGTCGGCGTGTTCATCAGCCCCCCTTTGCGCGGCGGCGCAACCCCGGCGGGCCGGCAGGACACGTGCGACGGCCTCGGCGGCGCCCCATCTCCTGTAGGGTCATACCGTCTAATAACTGCCTAACTGAGTGGGACGCAGGGCCCTGGCCGGGGGCCGGAGAATGTTCGCATTGCCCATTCGGCGCCTCGCATGGGCGGCGCGCGCGAGGGGTTAATCGTCCGTTAGCCGTGCCCGCACGCGACCCGGTCTGCGCGTCCGGCCCTCGCCGCGCGATCACGATCACCGGTGCGCGCAAACGACCGCCACGCATGCCGGTGCTGCGAGGCGCTGGCACGGGCGCGGTGCGACGCGGACGTCACGGACCCGCGTCAGGAGTTGGGTCCTCGGAGGCCGGCGCGCGCCTCTTCTTCATCGCTCCGGTGCGCCATGCCGCGTGCTCAACCAGCGCGCCCAGCACGAGCCCGATCGCGAGCGAGCCGACGGGCTCCAGCACGCCCTGGCGGTGGAACGGAATGATCGCGAGCATGCACACGATGATCGTGATACCGGTCGCGAATGTCGCCGCCTTGAGATAGCGTACCGACAGCCGCGACCCGCCCGGATCCTCGGCGAGGGATGCGCTCCCGACTTCCGACCGCGATCGCCGCGTCCAGCGCGCCTCCAATCGGAGCGGTCCCTTTGCCATCACATTGACCGCAATATCGCGATAGAACGTCAGCAAAATTCCGGCGACGATTCCGCCGGCGATGTTCGCCACGGTCAACGCGACGCCGTCGCGGGCCATGGCAATCAATTGTTCGGACATTGACGAAGCCCCCGCGGCCCGAATTCATCTGATTCTTCGTGAGACGTCGACGATCATCACGGTAATGGGAACCACTGTGATCAGCAAGAGCACCAGCACCAAGGTGACCGTGTAGATCGGCAGCACGTCGTTCCAGTCGACTCCTCTCAGCGTGGCCGACGCCGCCCACGGCCATCCGAACGCGAATACCGGGATGGTGGAAATCCTGGCGATCAGTTTGAGACCCGATTTCTGCCTGCCGAGATGCCGGCCCCAGAAGCCGGACGCTCGCCGCTGCGGACCATACGCATCTCTGAGAGTCAGCAGGACCGACAGGCCTGCAAGGAGACCGATCAGACACCCCATCGAGATGCCGAGCAGAAGATTTGCGTCCACGCAAGTCCCCGGATTTCCAGCCACAAACTTGCACCAAGCGCCGAGGGCCGCAACCCGACCGCGACACCGCGGCAGGATCGAGACGGGTGCGAAGCGTTTCTCTGTACCGACGCCGGACATGATGTGGGACCCGATGTCCGACAAAGCCGCAGCAAACACGACCTTCGCACCGATGACACGCAAGCTTTCGGCGCACCGGCGAGCGAATGTCGTTGCTTCACAAGTGCGGGAGTTCGTTCCCGCGCGCTGCTTCATTGGTTCTGTTGCCGGCACCGACGATCTGTTGCGTTGCAACGATCGCGGCGCAGCGATTTTTGTCCGCGTTGCGGCGACGCTTCGGACGGCATCCGGCAAGCCGCCCGGGACCGGTCCAGGCACGAGAGGCACAACGGGATCGGCGTTGCCGCCACATCACCAGGACCGTCGCGGCGCGGTGAAAAGCGGGGACATCGCAGGCGCAGATTCGATGCCACGCGGCAGCCGCAAATTTACCACTACGTGGCCGTAGATTGATGCCAGACGCTTCGTCTGCCGCGGAGGAGCATCGCGGCAGGCATCTTCCTCGGACAAGCGCGCGGGGGGCGCGATGTCGAGCTTCTGGTCGCAACCGTTGTGGTGGCCGCCGAACCCGCGCGGGCAGGTTTTCCTGCTCCGCGCGGTCGAGGAGATCGGCCGCGCCTGCTACGTCGGCTGGCCGCGACTGGCCGAAGCAGCGAGCACGCAGCCCCGTATCGTCGAGACGATCATCCGCGACATGATCGAGGCGTGCCGCGCCGGGCGCGTATTGGCTGTCGCACGCAACATCGACAGCGGAGAGCAGACGCCGATCAATCCGGATTGGTGGCATTCGCTGCAAGCGCGCGAATGGTTCGAATTCGGCCGCATGAATCCGGCGGATGCGTACGGGGCCCGGCCCGAATGGAATCGCGACGATGCGCGCCACCAGATCTTCATCGAGCGGGATGGCCTCGACGAGTTCCTCCGTCGGGCGACGCCCGCGTCGGCCCGGCCGACGCCGACAGCCGGCCCCCTTGCAGTGAGCGGTCCCGGCGGCGACCGCAAAGGCGAGGTTGCGGCATTGCGGGCGGACGCGAACGGACGAGCCGGCACGCGATACGAAAAATAGCGGCGAAGCCCGCCGCAGCCGAATGCCGCAGCACGCCCACCGCTGCCGGTTTCGCGGCACGATCGGCGGAACAGCGCAGACCTCTCCAGAATTGACTCCGGCTCCCGGATCGATCCCAGAACCCTCCGTGTCCGGGGGCAGCCCCGTCCGTGCAAGCTGCGGGCGGGGTACTATCTTGCCTGCATGCCGGGGGAATTCCGGTGAAACGTCTTCCGTCGGGGTGCGTCATGGAGAACCGAAGGCACGCAGACGATCCCGCAACTCCTGACGACGTCACCCGCCTATTCGGCGACATCGACCCTGACGTGCTCAGCGAAATGCTGAGCCTGCAGCCGACGATCGCCGATCTCGAAAAGGCCGCTCAGTGGATCGCCGGCGACCGCGACCTCGACCACGCCGATGGGCAGATTCTCAAAGGGACGTCGGGTGACATCGTCGCTTTGCTGGAGACCGAGGAGGACGATGAGGCGCCTCGTGGATGACATCGCCACGCCTGCCTCGAAGCCGCGCACGGCGGCGCCTGTCCGCGTCGTGCGCCCGGTCCGCCTCGCCGCGGTCCGGCGGGAGCCCGCGTCGCATGTCGGAACGGCGATGCCGGGGATCATCCTTCTGCTGCTCGCCGCCACTCTGGCTCTCGGGTGGAGCATGTTCGACAGCATCGCGGCCGACGTGAGGGCGCACAAATGCTTCGCGCTCGATGCAGCCGTGCAAAATGCGACGCCCGGCGCCGCGCCGCAGGCCTCCGCGCGATCTGCGTCGATGGCCTGCGAGAACCAAGCGGCCCGCGCCAACGCGAATGTCGCCGACCGTGCCGCGACTTCCGCTCCGTCCGTTTCCGAAAGCACGCCGGCGACGTTCAGCTCGACCGACGGAAAAGGCGAGCATCACACGCGAAAATCGACGCGCGCGGACCGGCGAAACGCGGATACGGGCAAAGCCCGGCGGCAGACGCACCGCCGCCGGAGAGCGACGGAATGAGCTGCCCGACCACTTCCGGCGGACCAGGCGGGCGCGGACGCCCGGCGTGACGGCGAGAAGCCGGACCGGTCCAGCCATCGCCGGACCGGCGGCGCGCCCGGGCCGCGGACAAGCGCTACGCCAAGGCCTCGTTCAATCGCCGTGCGCCGCTCTCCTCCACGGGCTCGAGCGCGGCGGAGGCGGCCTCCTCGATGCGATCGAGCCAGATGAATTCGAGCTGGTCGCGAACCTCCTGCGGCACGTCTTCGTAGTCCTTCCGATTGCGCGCCGGCAGCATCACGCGCTTCAAGCCCGCGCGCGCGGCCGCGATGACCTTCTCCTTGATGCCGCCGACCGGAAGAACGAGTCCGCGCAGGCTGATCTCGCCGGTCATCGCCGTGTCGTTGCGGACGGTGCGCTCGGACATCAGCGACGTGAGCGCCATGAACATGGCGACGCCGGCACTCGGACCGTCCTTCGGAATCGCGCCGGCCGGCACGTGGATATGGATGTCGCTGTGTTCGAACCGCTTCGGGTCGATGCCGAGGCTCTCGGCCCGGTTCTTCACGACACTCAGCGCGGCCTGCGCGCTCTCCCGCATCACGTCTCCGAGCTGTCCGGTCAGGATCAGCTTGCCGGAGCCGGGAACCCGGGTTGCTTCGATGAACAGGATGTCGCCGCCGACCGGCGTCCAGGCGAGGCCGGTGGCGACGCCCGGGACGCTGGTGCGCATGGCGACCTCGCTCTCGAACTGCCGCGGCCCGAGGATCGTCCGCAGATCGTCGGCGTCGATCCGGATCGGTCCGCTGGCCCCTTCCGCCAGGCGCACGGCCGCATGCCGCAGCGCCTTTCCGATCTCGCGTTCCAGATTTCGCACCCCCGCCTCGCGCGTATACGACTGGATGATCTCGCGCAGCGCCTGCGGGGTGATGTCGACCTGGCCGTCCTTGATGCCGTTGGCCTCGAGCTGCCGGCGGACGAGATAGCGCAAGGCGATCTGCAGCTTCTCCGATTCGGTGTAGCCCGGCAGGCTGATGATCTCCATGCGGTCGCGCAGCGGCCCGGGAATCGTATCGAGCATATTGGCCGTGGTGATGAACACGACCCGGCTGAGGTCGTAAGGCACCCCCAGGTAGTTGTCGCGGAACGTGTTGTTCTGTTCCGGATCGAGCACCTCGAGCAGCGCCGCCGCCGGGTCGCCGTGGATGCCGGCGCCCAACTTGTCGATCTCGTCCAGCATCATGACGCAGT
Organism: uncultured Hyphomicrobiales bacterium; assembly: GCA_964538565.1. Taxonomy (GTDB): domain Bacteria; phylum Pseudomonadota; class Alphaproteobacteria; order Rhizobiales; family Xanthobacteraceae; genus CAYVBN01. The sequence continues at coordinate 13,301 of CAZIGW010000233.1, forward strand.
TGCGCGCGCCCGCCTTGCGGATGCCCTGGATGATGTTTCCGGGCAGCGCGCCGATGTAGGTGCGCCGGTGACCGCGGATCTCCGCTTCGTCGTGCACGCCTCCGAGGCTGACGCGCACGAACTTGCGGTTCATCGCCCGCGCGATCGACTGGCCGAGCGAGGTTTTTCCGACGCCGGGCGGACCGACGAAGCACAGGATGGGCGCCTTGCCGAGCGGCGCGAGCTTGCGGACCGCGAGAAATTCGATGATTCGCCGCTTGACCTTGTCGAGCCCATAGTGGTCCTCGTCGAGCACCCGGCGCGCCTGCTCGATGTCGATGCCGCTCTCCTCGGGCAGCGCCCACGGCAGCTCGATCAGCCAGTCGAGATAGGTGCGCACCATGCCGTATTCGGCGGCGCTTTCCGGCATCCGCTGGAGACGGCGCAGCTCCTTGCGGGCCGCGTCCTCCACCTCCTTCGGCATTCTGGCCTCGGTGATGGCCTTGTCGATTTCGGCGAGTTCCGCGGCCTTGCCCTCTTCGCCTTCCCCGAGCTGCTTTTGAATGGCGGCCATCTGCTCGCGCAGAAGCACCTCGCGCTGCCGCTCGTCGAGCGCGGCCTTGGTCTGCTTGCCGATCTCCGCGGAAAGCCGCAGCACTTCGATGCGCTGGGCGAGAAAGCGCGAAACCTTGTCGATCCGCGCCGAGACGTCGATCGTCTCGAGGATCTCCTGCTTCTCCTCGGGCCGGACGTCGACATAGGAGGCGACGAAGTCCGCAAGCATCCCCGGCACGTCAATCGCCTGAATCGCCGCCGCGAGCTCCGCCGGAGCCTGCGGCATCAACTCGACCGCCTCCAGGGCCTGCCGGCGCAGGTGGAGAAAGCGCGCCTCGATTTCGGGGGTGCGCGAGGTGGATTCGGGGATACGAACCACGCGCGCCACCAGGAAGGGCCAGCCGCCGAGGAACTCCTCGACCTGGAAGCGCTGCTCGGCCTGGCACACGAGGTGGTTTGCGCCGTCCTGCCCGGTGATGTAGCGCACCACGTTGGCGATCGTGCCCATGCGGTGCATGTCGATGGCCGCCGGCTCGGCCACGTTCGGATCGAGCTGCTTGAGGATTCCCACTTGCCGCTGCTCGCGCACGGCCTGCTGGGCCGCGGCGATCGATTTCGGCCGGCCGATGGTCACCGGCATGACCGTGCCCGGAAACAGCACGAAATTGCGCACCGGGATGATGATCATCGCGTCGGGCGGAAGCGGCGCGAAGCTCGCGTCCTGGCGCCCGGTCTTCTCCTGCCCGGCGGCCGAGGCCGCGCCATGTTCGCGCGAGCGCATCTGTTCCAGATCGTCCATCCACGTCACCCTTTCTGCAGAGTGATCACCAGGCATCCGTTCAAGGTGGTCCGCCGCACGTCGGCATAGCGGCCCGCCGGCAGCCGGACGCGACGCTCGAAACGGCCCTGCGGCAGCTCGAGGCGGTGAATGACGGCCGTCCGCAGGGCGGCCGGCAGGATGCGGCTTCCGCCCACGAGCAGGTCGCCGTCCTCGATCAGCGCCACGACGCTGTCGGGGTCGACGCCGGGAAGCGCGATCAGCACCAGCACCTCCCGTTCCGTCTCCAGCATGTCGACCGGCGGCTCCCAGGCCGGGGCTCCCGACGGGGAGCGCGCCAGACGGAAGAATTCCCGATGCAATCGCTCGGCGCGCGCGAGCATTTCGCACGCCTCCGACCACATCCAGTCGCTGGAAGAATTCGCCATGGTGCACCTCAGGGCTAGATGTGATGTTCCGGTCGGCACAAATCAATGAGGACGCCCGCGTCGGCCGGCCGATCCGTCGGCTGCGCGCCGACCGCCCGCCGGCGCGCCGGGTGTCCGGTAAGGAGGCAAGCCTTATGAGCTTTTTCGCGGCCACGCGATCCGGATCGCGGCATTCCGCCGTTCCCGGCCGCGCGGCGGTCGGCGCAGCTACCGATGCCCGCCGGCGATTTCGCCCGAGGGCCACCGCCCGCGGGAGCGCTGGATCTGGCGCACCAGCGCCCGCCCCAGCGGCACATGCCGATATCCTCCGGCGCCGTGCTGGGACATGAACAGGTCGTAGTCGTGATTGGCCTCGATCAGCAGCGGGCCGTCGGGCGTGATGGCGACGTCCCAGCCCAGGCTGCGCAGGGGGAGCATCTCCCTGGCGGCCGAACGCACCACTGCTTTCAGCTCGATCCAATGCGGCAGTCGCAGGCCGTCGAACCGCGCTCCCGTCGCCGGATGTTCGGCGAATTGCCGTTTTCCGAACAGCGCGTCGCGCTTGCCGTTGCCGACCAATGTCCCGGTGTCGAGATCGACCTTGACGATCAGGCCGCCGGTCGCCCAGTTGTCCGTGCAGACCCCGCCCAGCCCGACGCGCAGGATCGCGGTGTTGAAATGGATCTCCTCGCCGTCGGCGTAGGTATCGATGCGCACCGTGCTGGCGGCATCCGGAGACACCGACGCGAGCGTCGGATGCTGGACGACGGCGGGCTGCACGATGTATTCCGCATCGGGCCCGAGATCCTTGAGGGCGAAAAGGAGGCTCTCGAGACCGTGCGGGCCCATCGTCTCGATCGCGTCGACGCCGAGCTTGCGCGCTCCAAATCCGCCCGAGCCGCGTCGCAGCTTGATGAAGACGTTCTCGCATTCCGAGCGCAGGCGTTCGACGAACGTCCGGAAATCGAGGACTGTCCCGTCCCGGTCGCGAAACTCCCGATGGCGGCGAAGCGTGCACAGGTCGCGGACCACCGGGAGACCGGCCATCTGCATCTTCCGATCGAACTTCACCTTGTCGACCGCCGCCTCGATCGCCCCTCTCGGGTTGAGGCTGCCAGCGAAAATGATCAGCAGATCGGTCGGGAGATAGTCGAGCACGTCGCCGGCGTGCGTCCGGCAGTAGAGATCATGCGTCACGTAGTGATGGGGAAGGACGCCGTACTCGCGATAGAGCGCGATCATCTCCCTGACCTGCTGATGCAGCGGCTTCTTGTTGGTGGCGCGGAGATAGGGCGCGATCTCCCCCGACAGGAAGCGACGGACTCGCTTCGGCAATGGATCGAAATCGACCCCGTATGTCGCCATCGCCACCCCCAGGCTTTCGGGCCTGGGATGTCAGCAAATTGCGGGTCGAAGATGGCCGTGGCAGTTCGACGCGGCTGTGGAGCGAACCCATGACTCCCTCATCCGAATCGTGCATCGAGCACCTTCGGGGCCGCGTCATCCGTCCTGGCTGACCCTTTGTGCGCCCGTCGGCTCAACTGCCTTGAGGCGTCACGCGCCGAATACCGGATGCGCGCGTGCCGCGTGGCGACGATGGCGATCCGCCGCGGCGGCGCCTCGTCAATTCGGTCGGATGTTCGCTTCTCTGACCACTTTGGAGAGACGCTCGGTTTCGAGCTTGAGAAACCTGCCGAACTCCTCCGGCGAAGTGACTGTGATCCGGGCGCCTTGACTGGTTGCGATCTTCTCAAACTCCGGATCGTGAAGCGCCTGTTTCAACGCCTTGCTCAGAGTATCCACGACGGTCTGGGGTGTGCGGGCCGGCGCCAGGAGACCGAACCAGGTACCCATCGTGAAGTCCAGGCCGCTCTCCTTGAAGGTCGGGACATCCGGCAACTGCGGCGAGCGTTGATCGTCGCCAAATGCGATCGGCTTGAGGCTGCCATTCAGCACAAACGGCAAGGCGGCGACCGTCGAACAAAACGTAACCTGCGTCGTGTTCGATACGGTCGCCATCGTGGCCGGCCCGTTGCCGCTGAACGGGACATGCACCATTTTCGTCCCGGTCTCGTGTTGAAAAAGCTCGGCTGCCAGATGCGAACTGCTCCCCACGCCGTACGAGGCGTAGTTCAACTTGCCAGGGTTCTGCTTGAGATAGGCGATGAACTCCTGCAGGTTGCTCACCGGCAGGGACTTGTTCACGAAGAGACCGAGAGGCGCGATCGAGACCAGCGATATCGGCGAAAAATCCGTGAGAGGATCGTAGCCGAGGTTCTTGTAGAGCGCCTGGTTGGCCGCAAGACCGATGCTGCTGACGAGGAGAGTGTAACCGTCCGGCTGGGCGCGCGCGACCGCCAGGTTGCCGATGTTGGAATTCGCGCCGGGCCGGTTGATCACCACGAAGCTCTTGCCCATGACATTGCCAAGGGCCTTTGCGACAATTCGTCCCGTTACGTCGACAGCGCCGCCCGGCGCAAACGGAACAACAATTTCAACCGGCCTCGCGGGGTACTGCTCCTCGGCGCGTGGCGCGGTGCCCGGGGCACCAAGCACAGTCGCCAGAAGGAAGATCTTGACAACAGGCTGCCGGCCAAACTGAAGAAATGGCATCCTCCGCCTCCCCGCGGACAAGATTTTCGCCAGCCGTCCGCATTGGACTGCAGGCGGCGGTCAATTTTTGAAGTCCAGCCGAATACGGCGATATCGTCCCGGCCGAGCCTCGCCGCGCGACCGCTCGCCGGGCCTGTCCGATTGAGGTGGACTCTACATTTGCGCTAACATGTATGTTACCGAGTCCGAGTGAACAAACGAATTTCGTTCCGGCCGTGTGAGTTTTTGTCCGAAGCATGGATCGACGACGCCTGCCGCTGACCGCACTTCGAAGCTTCGAAGCCTTGGGTCGCCACATGTCGTTTTCGCGCGCCGCGAGCGCGCTGGGCGTCACGCACGGTGCCGTCAGCCGCCAGATCGCGGCGCTCGAACGAGACCTTGGAGTCAAATTGTTCGATCGCGGCCCGTCTCTCACCTTCACCGAGGAAGGCCGCGTCCTTTTCGCCGAGGTCGCGCCTGCATTCGACCGTCTGGCGGCCGCCATCGACCGGGTGGAGCACAGCGACGCCCAGCGCGTGCTGCTGGTGAACGCTCCGCCCACCTTCACGATGAAATGGCTGATCCCGCGTCTCTCCCGGTTCCAGCAGCGTTTCCGTGATATAGACGTTCGGCTGTCGACCGGCATCGGGCCGCTCTCCGAACTCAAGATGAGCGAGGTCGATATCGTCATCCGTCGGCTTGCCGGGCCTCATGGGGAGTTGCAGTCGACCCCCTTCCTGTCGAGCGCCTTGATCGCGGTCTGCGCGCCGGAGCTGGTGGAGCGGCGACCCATCGCGGGGCCGCTCGACGTCGCGTATCATCAGCTCATAGAAGCCGAGACGGGCGCGCTGGGCTGGGCCGACTGGTTCGCGTACGTGGGATGCGAACTGCCGGGCAACGTGCGGGTGGCCCGATTCGAGCACATGTTCTTCGCCATGGAAGCCGCCCTCGACGGATTGGGTATTGCGCTGATGCCCTCTGCATTGGTGATCGACGACCTGGCGGCCGGCCGGCTATCGATTGCCTTGAAGGCTCCAGGCGTCTACGAACGCGATTACTTCTGCCTTCGCTCCCCGCTCACGCGCCGCTCCGAGATCAGCAAATGCTTTGCGGCCTGGCTGTCGATGGAAGGCGCCGATTCGAACCGGCTCGGCGAGGCGATCATAGAACATTAGCTTCCACGCCCGGCCGGGTGTTGAACACGGGCCGCACGCCGCCGTTCCACGGCTCCATTGGCGCGCGATCGCAACTGCGGAATGCAGATTTCCCGGACTGTGAGTTTTCTGCTCGCCTGTTGACAACAATTCGATTGTCTCTGCCCGCCGTGCGCAGCATTGCTTGCCCACGTAGTCGCATGACGGAAGAGTTCAGCACTCGATGCTCGCGGATTTTCGCGTTCTCGATTTGACGTGGGTTCTTGGCGGGCCATTCGCCGGCCAGCTCCTCGCCCAGCTTGGCGCAGAGGTCATAAAGGTCGAGCCTCTTGATGGCGACCTGTCCCGGCGGGTCTCGAGCCATTCGACGGAATTCAACGGCGATTCTGGATTCTTTCTGTCGGTCAATCGCGGAAAATCGAGCATAGCGCTCGACTTGAAGAGACCGGAAGGCCGCGCGGTCGTCTACGACCTTGCCAGACGTTCGGATGCCGTGATGTACGGTTTCGCCCCGCGGGTTCCGGCGCGGCTCGGTCTCGATCGGGCTTCCTTGCACAAGATCAATCCGAAGCTGACGATCGCTCAGCTCATCGGCTTGCACGACGAGGCCCCTTACGAAGACGCGCCCGCCTTCGACCTGATCGTGCAAGCGATGGCCGGCGTCATGAGCATTACCGGCGAGCGCGACGGCGCACCGGTGCGCGTCGGCTATCAGGTCGCAGACCTGGTTGGCGGACTGTACCTCGCGCTCGCATGCGTCGGCGGAATGCTCAAATCGCTCAAGACAGGCAGGGGCGAACTTGTGCAGATCTCGCTCCTCGACTGCCAACTGGCGATGCTGACCTGGCAGGCGCAAAACTACTTCATCTCCGGAGAGCAGCCCGTCGCCACGGGGGCCCGCCATCCGGTGATCGCGCCCAGTGACATCTATCGCTGTGCAGACGGGAAATTCATCGCCATCTCGCCGACCGGCCAGCAGTTCTGGGAGCGATTTTGCTGTGCAATCGGACGCCCGGAGATGGCGACCGACCCCCGCTTCAGCTCCCCGAAGTCCCGCGTGGCCAACGTCTCCGCCCTCACGCAAATCCTGACCGACGTGTTTCGGTCGGCGACCTCGAGCCAATGGGGCGCGAAGCTGTTCGCCGAGAGGGTTCCGGCCTCACCGGTCAACAGCGTGGCCGAAGCCCTTTCCCAGCCGCTGGCGCGGTTGCGCGGGATGGTGGAGGAGATTGCCGATCCTCTCAATGCCGGAGCTCTCAAGTTCCTCGGCAATCCGTTCAAGTACGAATCGCGAAAGCCGCTGTCCTATCCGCCCAAGCGGGGCGCCCAGAGCCGTGAAATTCTGGCGCGCGTGTGCGGCTACGACGGCGGAACGATCGATCGGCTTGTCGAGCACAACGTGGTGTATGACGGAGAAAGCAATGACGCGCCCAAGTGAGGTCAAACCGCGGGAAGGAGATCAACCTGCCGCATTGTACAAGGACTGGAAGGTCGGGGCCGAATTTCCGCCCCTGCCGTTCACCATCACGCCTGACATCGTCCGTGAATACATGTCGGTGGTCGACGCCGATCCCGCCAACTACGTCATCGATGGTCGGCAGGCTGCTCCACCGAACGTTGTCTTTGTCTACATGATGGCGGTCATGTACCGGCTCTACCCGCCACAGCAGGGGGGCATCATGCTCGGCAACACGATTCAGTTCCACAATCCGATCTGGGCCGACGAAGATACCCAGGTGATCGGGACCGGCCGGGTGACCGACAAGTACGAGAAGAAGGGGCGCAAGATCATCTGTTACGACGTGGAGTTCAAGCGCCCGGACGGCACGCTGCTCGTCTCGGTCAACCACAGTTCGGCATTTCCGGAATGATCAGAAAGGACGCGCCGCACATGACCACGACAAAGCTCGAAAAGACCATCCCGCAAACGCAGGAGATGTTCAATCGCTACGGACACCTCAATGGCGACAATGACATCCTGCACTACGACGACGCGTATGCGAAGGCTCGCGGCTTTCGCGGAACGCTGGGCCATGGCCTGATGTATACGGGCTATGTCTGCGACCTCGCCGCCAAGAAATACGGACGGGACTGGCACTATCGCGGCCGATTGACCGTCAAGTATGTGAGGCCGGTGTGCCCGGGCGATCGGCTTGTGGTCTCGATCGACAACGACGGGACGGTCGAATGCAAGTCGCAGTTCGACACAACGCTGGTGGGCTCGGCCAAGCTTGCATGACCTCGAAGCCGGAGCCTTGCACGCGCATTGCCAAGTCGACGGCGACGACCGTCCATATTCGCGGTCGGGACCTGGTGAATGAACTCATCGGGAAGTACAGCTTCACCGAGATGCTGTACTTCCTCACATGCGATCGCATGCCGGACGTGGCTCAAACGCGCCTTCTCGACGCCTGTCTGGTCACGCTCATGGAGCACGGCTTGACGCCAAGCGCGGTGATCACGCGCCTGATGGCAGACAGCGTTCCGGAGGAACCGCAGGTCGCGATCGCTTCCGGCCTGCTCGCGATCGGAAGCGTCTATGCGGGCACAACCGAATCGTGTGCCGCACTCCTGATTGGCCTGGAATCGCGAATTCGGGGCGGGGAGCCCGATGCCCTTCCTGCCGCTGCGCGCGAATACGCGCAGGCCAAACGCCACGTACCGGGCTTTGGACATGCAACACACAAGCCCGACGACCCTCGGGCGACCCGGCTGCTGGAATTCGCGGACGAGATGGGACGATCCGGCCGCTATGTCGCGCTGTTGCGATCGCTCGCGCGCGAGGTCGACATCGCGTTCGGCCGCCACATTACCATCAACGCCACGGGCGCAATTGCCGCCCTGCTGCTCGAGATCGACATTCCGGTTTCCGCAATGCGCGCCTATTCCGTTGTCTCCCGCTCCGGCGGGCTCGTCGGGCATCTGTTGGAGGAACAAGGTTCCCGCTCCGGCCGGGCCATATGGGCAGCGGCGAAGTCGGCGGTCCCCTACTCCGAGGACCCGTGACGTCACTTCGCTGCCGCCAACGCCGCCGAGCCAGATCGGGCAGGTGCGTTTTCGCTGCAAGCGCGCCCTGCCTTGCTCGCGAACGACATGACGCGCAGGGATCAGAGGGCGGCTCTGCCGATCGACCCGCCGCCGTCGACGAAGAGCGTCTGGCCGGTGATGAAACCCGCCTCGTCCGAAAGCAGAAAGGCAATGGCCGCCGCAATCTCCTCCGGCCTGCCGAGGCGTCGCATCGGAATCATGGACAGAAAGCGGCCTTCCGCCTCGCTTCCGGCCGGCGTGTTGCGCCGGAACATTTCGGTCTCGACCGGGCCCGGGGCGACGGCATTCACGGTGATCCCGGTCCGGGCCAGTTCGATTGCCCACGTGCGCGTGAGGCTGTTGACGGCGGCCTTGGCGGCGGCATAGCCGCTGCGCAGCGCGATGCCCACCGTCACCAGGCTGGTGACGTTCACGATCCGGCCCCAACCCTTTGCCCTCAGGGTCGGGAGGATCGCCTGCACCGTCTGGATCGCCGGATGCACGTTGACGCGCAGCATGTCATCCACCTCCCGAATCTCGATTTCCCCGACGGGATGCAGCCGTGCCAGGCCGACGTTGTTGACGACGCCGTCAAAAGCATAGCGCCGGGTGAGATCGAGGAACGCCTCGCCGGAAGCCCGGCTGTCGGCAAGGTCGATCGACACCAGCGTGCCGGGAAAGCTTCGATCTTGCCCGCGGGCCACGCCGACGACGTGGTGCCCGGCATCGGCGAGCCGCTGCGAGAGCGCACGCCCGATCCCCCTGCTGGCGCCGGTGACGAGAAAGGTGCGATTGGCGGCCATTTCGGGCTCCCTGCCTCGCGGCGTCAGACGTCAGCCCGGCCAGGCCGAGCCGAGAATGATCGAGCAGAAGTTCTGGCGGACATAGTTCCTGTCCTTCAGCGCCAGCACATCGGCCTTCACGTTGCCGAACGTGGTCAGCGGCTTTCTGCTGATGCCGCTGGCGAAGCGGTCGATGATGCTCTCCTTGAAGTTCGCCTCGCGCGGATGGCGCACGCAGACGTGGTCGCGCTGCTCGAACGTGAAGTCGTGATAGCCGACGCCCAGCACATCCATCTCCACCCCGGCGGTCACCAGCGCGATCGTCGGTCGCATGTGCTCGGGAATGCCGGGTGTCGTGTGCAGCGCGATCGCGGTCCAGACGTCTTCGACGTCGCGTTCCGGCACGCCGTAGCTCTTCATGAAATCGCGCGCGGCGTTGGCGCCGTCGACCTCGAAGCGCAAATCGGCGCTCGAATAGCGCTCCGTCAGGCCCATGTCGTGGAACATGGCGCCGAGATAGAGCAATTCCGGATCGTACCTCAGCGCTCGGCGATCGCCGGTCAGCGCGCCCCAGAAGAAGACACGGCGGCTGTGGTTGAAGAGCAGATCGTCTTCGGTGTCACGGACGAGCTGCGTGGCCGCACGGGCGATTGCGCTGTCAGGGACGCGGATGCCGGCAATGACTTCGGACATGAAGCAGTCTCCTTGGTTGGGCGACCATCGATCTGCCTCGGTGAAAGGTGGAAACGGAGGGCATGGATCGCTCTCCGGAGCGGTCGCTTGCGGCGACGCATCGTTCACATCTTGCTGGCAAGACGGGGAGCCGGCAACGAACGCCATCCCTCGTATCAGGACAACGGCACGTCATTTCCTGACAACGGGTCGGCTCGCCCATGTCGGCAAACGCGGGTACCGCGCTGCGCTCGCGCGACCATCCGAACGCACCGATGCCGACGCATGCGCGTGACATTCGAAGCTGTACCCACGAGATGGAGGATCGCGGCGGCAGCAGCGGCCCAATCCGCATTGCGATGTCGCGCGCCGGCTGTCCGGCGGCGCTACGCCCCTGTTCAGACAACGGCCAGTTCACGCTCTTCCGAGGGATCACTCTTGCGAAGACTTGCCGCCAGAAAATCGATCAGCGAGCGCACGTTGGCGGACTGGTGGCGACCGGGCGGAAATACCGCGTAGATGGTCGGACGGACCGGCTCGAACTGCGGCAGCACCCGCACCAGCCGGCCCGCCTGAAGATCGCCTGCGACCGCCGCTCTGGGCAGCAGCGCGATGCCGAGTCCGGACAGGGCGGCAGCCCTCAGTCCCGCGGTGCTGCTGCTGAAGCGGTCCGCGATCCGAACCTTGTGGAGAACCCCGGAGCGCTCGAATCGCCACTCACGATCCATTGCCGGCCGCACGTATGTCAGGCACGTGTGGCCGGCCAGATCTTCCGGCGCGCGCGGCGTGCCGCTGCGATCAAGGTAGCCGGGAGACGCGCACAAAACGAGATCGCTGACACTCACGGCGCGCGCGATCATGCTCGAATCGGGAATCGGGCCGGTGCGAAGCGCAAGATCGATCCCCTCCGCGATCAGGTCGGCCATCCGCGCGGTTGCCGTCGTCTCGATCGTGATCCCGGGATGGGCGCGCAGGAAGCCGCAGATCATCCGCGGAATGTCGTCGTCCAGGGAAAGCGAGACGTTGATCTTGATCTTTCCCATTGGCACCGAATTCAGTGACCTTGCGCACCGCTCCGCCTCCTCGAGGTCGCTCAGGATCCGTGTGCATCGGTCGTAGTATTTCTGGCCGACTTCGGTGAGGCCGACCTTGCGCGTCGTTCGGTTGAGAAGGCGCACGCCAAGTTCACGTTCGAGATCCTGTATGCGCGTGCTCACGATCGCCGGAGAAACCTCGAGCTGACCTGCGGCGGCCGAGAAGTTCCCGCATTCGACGACCCTCGCAAAGGTCGACATGGCAACCAGACGATCCATGGTCACGCCGCCTCACGGGCGTCGCGATCGGCCTGCAACACCGCCTTCCGCACCTTCTGGAAGGCTTTTGCATCGATCTGAGAGATGCGTTCGGGAGAGATGCCGTAGCGCAGGGCCAGGCGCCCGACGGTGGACACCTCTTCGTTCAGGCGGCGTTCGATCAGGACGTTCCGTTCCCTTTCGCTGAGAGTGCCAAGCGCGCGCGCGAGAAGCACGCGGCGGTGCGCCAGCTCGCGCCGGTCGATCAAGGCGCGCTCCTGGTCGTCGTTCGAGTCGACAAGCTGATCCTGCTTCTGGATTCCCTCGTCGGGGCCTTCGTGCGCGTTCAAGGACACGTCCTGGAAAGCGAGACGGCGGTCCATGTCGAGGACGGCGCCCTCCGGCACCCCGAGGAGGGTTGCGATGGCCGACACGTCTTCGGATGTCATCTCCGCCGGACGACCGTCGGGACGAAGAGCGCGCTTCAATTGCCGCAGCTTGAAGAAGAGTTTCCTGACCACCCTGGTGTTCGCAAGCCTGACCATGGACCAGCTTCGGAACACGTACTCCTGCATTTCCGCTCTGATCCACGTCGCCGCGTAGGCGGCAAACCGCACCCCGCGCTCCGGATCGAAGCGCGTCGCGGCCTTGAGAAGGCCGATATTGCCCTGTGCGACGAGATCGTCGCCGGACGGCCCGTATCCGCGGTAGCGCCGGGCGATCTTGAGAACCAGAGGAAGATGGCTGACGACAAGCTCGTCGAGCGCCTGCCGGTCCTCGTGCTCGTGCCATCGGCGGGCGAGCATCCGTTCGCGTTCGGCCGTCAGCGGCCGTGACCTGCGCAGAAGCGCTCCATACTGAGGCGAACAGATCGACATGGCAGCGACCCTCATACCTGGGACAAGCACGTCCCCCACATCGCTCCTGCCGCCCGCCCGGGGCCGGATCGGGAAAGAACCGACCGTGGCGAACGTGCGGGTTGTTTCTCCAGAACGACTGATCGGGACAACGGCGTGCGCGTATTTTGCAAGAGAGGTCGCGTCGGGCAACGAAGGCGATCCCGCATATCAGGACAACGGCACATCATTTCCTGACAACGGAGCGGCGCTGGCTCGCTCGCGTCGATTGCCGGGCGCTGCCTCTGCAACATGGAAGGTTTCGCGGACCGGGTTCCTGGTCTCTGAAAGCTTGTCTCAACCTGTTTCGATTTCGACCCGCCGAAAGTTGGCGCGATACTGCGCCGGGGTCACGCCCAGGCGGGTGCTGAAGACGATCCGCATCCTGTCCGCGGATCCGAACCCGCAGTCGAAGGCGACGGACTTGAGCGGCCGGTCCGTTCCCTCCAGCATCATGCGTGCCGCATCCACCCGCGCGCGCTCGATGAATTCGTGCGGCGTGATCCCGGTCGTCTGCACGAAATGCCGTGCCAGGTTCCGGGCGCTCATGCCGACCGCCGCGGCGAGGGTCTCCATCGTGTGGCGGGCTCCGATGTTGGCCATGACGTGATCCTGGATGCGTGCGATCGGCGACTGCGGATCGGCGGGAGCCGTCAGATAGGGGCTGAACTGCGATTGTCCGCCCTGGCGCTGGGCAACGACGACCAGTCGCTTCGCGACCTTGAGCGCGATCTCCGCGCCGTGCCGCTGTCCAACCAGAGCCAGGGCCATGTCAATTCCGGCCGTCACGCCGGCCGCGGTGATGAGCCGACCGTCGCGGACATAGATCAGATCCGGTTCGACTTTCGCCTTCGGGAACCTTGCCGCCAGCGCCTGCGCATCCTGCCAATGGGTCGTGACCCGTCGATCGTCGAGAAGACCGGCATAGCCGAGCACGAATGCGCCGGTGCAGATCGACCCGTAGATGCTCGAGCGCCACGGCAACTCTCTGACCCATCGGACCATGCCCGGGTCCGGCTCCGCTTGCGGTGGCACGGGGGCTCCGGCCACCAGAATGATGTCGAAGCCGCCCGCCGCTTCCTCGAGGGTGAGATCGGCCACCAGACGAATGCCGTTCGACGCGCGCAGCGGACTGCGGTCAGCGGCGACCAGGACCGTTTCATAGCGGTCAGCGCCATCGAGGAAACTGTTCGCCTCGCTGAACACGTCCACCGGTCCTGCGACGTCCAGAGCTTGGACACCTTCGTAGACCACGATCGCGACAGCCTGTACCGGCATCCCGCACCGCCTTCCCGCTTCAGGTCGGCAACTCGGGCCGTTGCGGGCTCTGTTCACCCCTCGCTGGTTCGCCCGCCGAAGGCCCGACGCGTCGCCTCTCCCTTTGCCACGGTCTGATTGCCCGAATCCAGCGGATCGGCGAGCCGGAACCGGGCCCTGCGAGACATGGTGACGGCATCGTCAACAAGCCTCGCCGCATTCGCTCGACCGCCCTCGCGCCATCGCCGGCCTCGCTGCGACGGCCGCACGGAAGCCGCCGGTGAGGGCTGGCCAGGCCTTCGTCGCGGCCGATGGCACCCGCCGCAATTCGTCCCTCGTCGCGCCGTCGCGCGCCTGGACGGACATGCGCTGCGGCGGGGCGGGATCGGCCGCGGCCGCCTGGCTGCCCTCTCAGTCGATCGGACAGCCATATCCCTCGATTTCGGGCGAGCGTTTCCACGTCGGCTCCCGCCTGGAAGACGGGCCGGGAGCGCGCGGCTCAAGCCGACAGAATTTGAGCGCGAACAATTGTGCGGCGACCGTTCCGCCGACGCGCGATTTCCCCGCCCGACTGCCATCCGAGACAGGCACGTCACGGACGGGAGGCATTGAACTCCCGTGCATGCCGGTCACCACACAGGCGAGACCGAGAACAACGAGCAAGGTCTTCGAGATATTCAACATCATCGGATGTTTGCTCCGGTGGATCGCAAATGACATGCCGAACGGACCTGCGATGCTCCGGCGACACTGCCGTCGAAGTCGGCGGACATGCGGGCAGGAATTTATGATCAAACGGATGCCGCGCACAACTTCGCGGGGCAGAACACTCCTTTCATTACACTCAAACAGACGGAGGCCGTCTTGACGGGCCGGGCACGCATCCGACGAGGACGATTGTTTGCTCGCCACGAAAGGTTCGTTTGCCGTCTCCCGCATTATCCCCGGACCAATTGCGCGCAATGTAACCGGCATCGATGTCCGCCCTTCGGCGAAGCCCACAAGGATCGAAATCGGGAAAGCGTTCCGCCCCGAGACGATGGAGCAACACGATGTCTGCGATATTCGCGCGGTCGGATGGTACGGCGATGCAAGTTGTGACCGGTTCTCCCGAACCGCAATGCCGTCGGCTCCCCGGCCTCCCCGCCAAGCCCGCTCAAACTCCTGTTCGAGGGATGTCACATGGCGCTGCTTGTAACCATGGTTGTCCTGTTGGTCTTCCTGGCGATCGGAATATGGGTGCTGGGGAACCCACCCCTCGACCCGCGTTAGCCTCACCGTGGTGCGTGACAACCGCGGAGGCGGTCCCGATCAACCGGGCGAACTCATTTCTGACAGGCCCGCAACTTTCTGGCAGGCCCGCAACGGTCTCGCAGCGCGTTCCGGCCCTGCGCCGCCGGGCCGGAGCGTTCTTCCGCACCAGGACGTCACCTGGCGGGTCCGCTATTTTTCTCCTCCCGGTCAGGCCACGATCCGCTCTGCGTCGGCGGATGTGCCACCGCCCCTTTTGGTCCGGACAAACACTGCGTCAGCCCCCCATCCCATCATGGCAACCGGTGTCCGACCTCATCTACACGCCAGCGACAAGTGCCGAGCGGGAGCGTGCCATGGCCCGAAGCATTCACTCGTTTGCATTGCGCCCACGGCGAGACTTCGTGACCGATCTCGCCACGGTCTGTCGGTCAGCCACGAGACCGTGGGCCGCGCTGACCGCGGGCTGTTCCGCCACGTACCGACCCGAGCGGCACTACATGCGCGGCCCCGGCCCGAAGTGGCGCGAGAAGCACGGCCACCTCGACGCGCGCGCGAGTGATGACGGACCGGTGACGGCGGCGCTGCTTTCTCGGAGCTGAACGCACGAGCCCCGCCGACCGGCTGCTCACCGGTCATCTGGAAAAGAAATTGCAGGCCCGGCTTCCCCGCCTCCCCCCAAGTCCCCCCGGCCGGGCTTGCAAGCGGCCGGTCTGCGAGGACCGGCCGCTCTCTTGCTGGGATTGGAATTCTTTGCTGGCGCGCTCGGCAGGATTCGAACCTGCGACCCCCAGATTCGAAGTCTGGTGCTCTATCCGGCTGAGCTACGAGCGCCCGCGAAGCGGCCGAGAGGTGAGGAGGCGACGGCCTCGGGGTGCTCCGGACGAAGCTTCACCGCATCGACAACCGGCCTGCCGGCCGGCAGCCCGTGTTCGCAGCATGCAGGAATAACCCCGCTCCCCGGGGCGAGGCAAGCGCGGCGCACGATAGCGAGGCGTAATCAGCCGGCGAACGCCGCGAGGCCGTGCCGGTCAGGTCGCCACCCGGTACGCGCGCAGGCGCAACGAGAGCATCACCATCAGGACGCCGATGACGATGGCGTACGCGCCGATCACCCACAGGAACGCCAGCGCGCCGGCGTCCGGCCGCAGCAGCAGCGCCGCGCCGAACAGCACCGAAATCGCGCCGAACAGGATCAGCAGCCACTCGTTCTCGATTTCCTTGCGCAGCTCGATGGCGCCGACGATTTCGAACACCCCGTGTACGACCGCCCACACGCCGATGAACATGATCAGCAGCAGCACCGTCAGGCCCGGCCAGACGAACGTGATCAGCCCGGCCGCGATCCCGACCAGGCCGGTGACGACGAGCCACCACGTCGGCACCCCGCCGCCGCGCCCCGCGATCGCAGCCCCGAGCGAAAAGATGCCGTCGGCAAATGCGTAGGCCCCATAGAGGATGACGAGCGTGAACAGCGTGAGACCGGGCCAGACGAAGACCAGTACCCCGAACACGATCGCGGCCACGCCGCGCAGGAACAGAAGCCACCAGTTCTTCGCGAACGTGTAGAGCACCGGTCCGGCACGGTAGTTGAAGGAAGCGGTTTGATGCGACATGGCTTCACTCCCCACAGGGACCGGCGGTTGGCGGAGAGAGCGAGATTGGGGCGAGAATGAAATCGGCGTGCCCGGAATCCCGGCTTGCCGCGCGAGCCCGGTTCCTGACGGTCAAGGCTGCAACGCCGGCGTCCGCGTCATGGGTCCACCCGTTCGCTCTCGGCTGGCCGAGCGGTGATGAATCCTGCGGCGCGGCCTGCGCCGGCGGGGGCTGCCAGTGGGCGAACCCGACGAACGGCATCAGCACAAACGATCCGGCGATGCCGACCGTTCCGACGATGACCGCGGCAAAGATCAGGTCGCCCGTCGAAATCTTCATCCGGGTCCGCTCCCACCGAGCCTGCGAGGCCGAGCGTTCCCTCGCCAGCCCTACTGCAATCCTCTGCCGCACCCCAAGCCATCCCGGAAATCCCCGATCCGCGGCGCCGAAACACCCGAGCATGCCTGGCATTCGTCTCAAACGCGCGCCGGCCCGGGACCGTCGGTCACGGTCGCTGCGGCCGCCCCCGGTTGCGCGCGAGTCCGCATCGAGAAAGGCGTGCCCGCGGGAAGCGGCCGGCGCAATCCCTGCCTCCTCGCCGCGATTTCGCGGCGGCGGCGCGACCGCGCCGCGCCGGACGTCGATCAATCGCCATTGCGAACCCGCACGATGCAACGGAAGCCCACATCCGAGGCCGATACGGCGATCGGATGGCCGAGCCTCGCGGCCGGCCGGTAGCGATAGCTGTAGTTGCGCGCGCACAGGTGCGAGCCGCCCTTGAGCACCTTGCGCGGCATCCGCACGACGGAGTCGACCAGATCGAGGCTCTCGATCATGCGGCCGCCGTGCGGATTGAACAGGACCGTTCCGCCCGTGTGCGACGCCACGTGGCGCGGCCGATACCAGTCGGCCGTCCACTCCCACACGTTGCCGACCATGTCGTGCAATCCGTAGCGGTTGGGCGGGAATGCATTGACGGGCGAGGTGCCGCCGTATCCGTCGCTTGCCAGATTCTGCCAGGGGAATTCGCCCTGCCAGAAGTTGGCGAGAAAGCGACCGCCCGGATTCGGCTTGTCCCCCCAGGGAAACTCGGCTCCTTCGAGCCCGCCGCGCGCGGCGAATTCCCATTCCGCTTCCGTCGGCAATTGCTTCCCGGCCCAGGCCGCGAACGCCTCGGCGTCGCGGTAGGCGACATGCACCACGGGGTGGTCGCCCAGATCCTCGATCGAACTGTGCGGCCCCTGCGGATGCTGCCAGTCGGCCTGGCGCGTGAAGATCCACCAGTAGCGCGGGTCGCCGAGATCGATCGGACCGCTCGGCTTGACGAAGACGAGCGAGCCCGGCTGCTGCGCGGAGAAAGGCGCGCCCGGGTAGTCGCGCGGGTCGAGCCTCTCCTCCGCGACGGTGACATGACCCGTCGCTTCGACGAAGCGGCGAAACTGGTTGTTGGTGACCGGGTGGCGGTCCATCCAGAACGGATCGACCTGTACGACGTGGGCCGGCCCCTCCTCGCGATAGTGCCGGTCCGAGCCCATCAGGAAGACGCCGCCCGGGATCCACACCATGCCGGGCCGCGGCGGCCTGATTTCCCGCGGGACGCTCGCCGGCCTGCGGCGCAGCCGGAAAGCGGTATCGCGTGCGATGCGGAAGCTCATGCGCGCCCCGCGACGATGCGCATGCGGCGTCCGGGGATCGTGGAAGCGGCGGACGGAAGAAGGCACCGTCCGCGGAAAGGAGGCGCGGACGGCGCAGTCGAGGGAGAAGGTCGTGCCATGTCCCGCAACGTCGGAGATTGGCGGTGCACCCAGCCGAGCCACAGCGTGGATCCGTCTGCGACATTGGGCGTTCGGCGTGACGGGCGGTATCGGCGCAACACCCGAGGTCCGCGAGCGGAAATTCCCGATCCGTATCGCGTTCCGCGTCTGGATCCGGCAGGTTCGATGACAACGTCGCCTTGCGGCCCCGGTCGTGCCGCCACGGTATCATCGCCCTTCTCCACTCCAACATGCAGAAATTGCCGCGCGCGCGCTTAACGCGGACGCAACCGTGACTGCGATCCGCCGGAGACGCGCAGTTGACTGCCGGCGTCCGGGGACCTGTTGTTGAGGCGCATGCTTGCAGACCAGCGACGATGACCGACGGTGAACCGGATCGCCCCCGTTGAAATCGGTCGCTCTCCTCACATCGCGTCGCCAAACCCAATGGTGAGCGCGTGACGCACGCAGTCCTTCGCATCGAGCCCCGATCGCACGTCGAATCCGTCGGGACGGACGAGGCGATTCGTGCGCTGTTCGAGAACAGCGTCGACGCGCTCTTCGTTGCCGCGGTCGGGCCGGGCGGGTCGATCGGCTTCGAGGAGGTCAACCGCACATTCAACGAACTCCTGCGGCGCGCGCGCCGCGTCGGCGAGGCCGGCACGGCGGCCCGGCGTGTCGCCGACCCGCTGAGATCCGCGCTGCGTCGCTGCCGGGCGACGCGCGCCGTCGTCGCGTTCGAGTTGCCGGTCCGGGCCGGCCGCGTGACGGAACTTTGGGAATTTCGACTGACGCCCGTCGGTGCTCGGTTCGGCCGGCACGACCGGGTGCTCGGCGAAGGGCGGAACGTCACCGAGTTGCGGCGCCTGCGCCGCCGGATCGGCCGCGTCACCGGACGGTTGCTCGCGGTCCACGACGAGGTGCGCCGGCGCGTCGCCCGCGAGCTTCACGATTCGGCCGCCCAGCATCTGATCGCGCTCGCCATCGGCCTCGCCCGCCTCGAAGCCGGCGCGCGGCGGGAGGCGACGCCGGGCCGGGACGCGACGATGGACGCTCTCATCGCGGAGATGCGCGCGGCCCTTGCCGGCCTCCAGCGCGAGATCCGCGCATTCAGCTATCTGCGGCACCCGCCTGAACTGGATGATCTCGGGCTCGACGAAGCGCTGCGCCGCTTCGCCGCCGGTTTCTCCCGTCGCACCGGCATTGCCGCCGCCTTCCACACGCCGTCCGCCTTCACGTGCCCTTCGCCCGACGTCGCGCTCGCGCTGCTGCGCATCGCGCAGGAAGCGCTGACGAACGTCTATCGGCATGCCCAGGCGTCGTCGGTCGAAATCCGTCTGGCGCGGGGCGACCACTCGCAGGTGATCGAGATCGAGGACGACGGCCGAGGCTTGTCCCTGAACGGACCGGAGTCCCGCGGCGGAAGCGGCGAGATGATCGGCGTCGGGATCGCCGGCATGCGGGCCCGCGCGCGTGAACTCGGCGGCGTGCTGATCATCACGCGCGGGCGGCGCGGCACGTTGGTGCGCGCCCGCATTCCCGATCCGTCCGAGCCGAACGCACGCGGTTGAGCGCGCCGGCCCCGCTACCTCGGCGGACGGCGCGCGGCCTTCGGCGCGCGACGCGCCGGCACGGAGTCGGCGGCCTGCGACCGGCCGGGTGCGCCGTCGAGGCGATCCAGGGCGGCAGCCGCGATGCGGCGGGCATCGGCGTCGCGCCCGGTCGGCCCCGCCGCGCGGACGAAGGACAGCACGCGCTGACGGAACTCCGCCGGGCACTCGGTGCCGCTCTCGTGGGGCACCGCGATGATCCGGGCCATCGCCAGGCAGGCACCCGGCACGCGCGCGAGGACATCGAACATTTGGTTCAGCCGCTCGGGCGCTTGCAGGCGGCGATCGTCACGCATGGCGTCGACCAGGTAGGCGCCGAGCGTCGGCAGCGCCCGTCGCTCGCCGAAATAGGCCACGAGTGCGGCGAACGGCGCCGGGTCGGCGGCGGCGGCGTCGCCGGTGAACGGATCCAGCGCATCGCGAATGGCGTCGGCCGGCCGAACCACGGCGCGCACGACCGGCGAGCGTGGAAACTCCTGGACGATCATGGTTCGCGCCGGCTCATAGCCGAGTGCGGCCGCGATCTGGACGAGCCGCATGCCCTTGACCCGCTCGATGTCGGCATTGGCCGAGAGCCCGACGACACCGTGATCGAGCAGAATCCGCAGCCGCTGCGGATCGGCCAGTTTCGCGTCGGTTCCGGGAGGCGGGGCGATGATCTCCGGCCGCGCCGCGACGGCGCCGGCGCTCTCCCCGGGATTGAGCGCGCCGGTGGGTGCCGGATCGACCGAGGGCGCGGCCTTTTCGTCCGGCGCAACCTGCTGCGCCACCGCCAAGGGCGCCGCCGCTTCCCCGGCGGACGGGCGCGCGGCGGCGCGCGCGGCGGCGAGGTCCGGCGGCAATGCGGCCGTGGCAGGAGCTTGTGCTGGCGCGGGAGGCGGTGCGGCGGAAACCGCGGGGGCCGGCGCCGATGCGAGGAACGGCAGCGCCGACGGATGCACGAAAACGACGCCGGCCGCGATGACGGCCGCAAGAACAACAGCCAGGCGGATGACCGGTAACGAACCTTGTCGCATGGGCTGCCTGACGGTCCTGATCGCGCGGTGGAATCACCGCGACCCTAGCAAATCTTTCGGCCGCAGTGCGAATCGCGCCGGCACGCTCACCCCGCGCGCCAGCGCGGCAGCAATTCGGCCGCATTGCTTCGGAAGATGTGCCGAAGGTCCTCTTCGCTGAACCCTGACTCGCGCAGTCCCTTCACGTGATCGGCGACGGTGCGATAGGGAAAATCCGTCCCGAACACGATCTGCGACACCGGCACGACCTCACGGAGCGCCGACATCGCCGCCGGGTTGGCGGCCTGCGCGACGTCGTAGTGAAAGCGCCGCAAGGCCGGCAGCACGCCGTCCGGCACCTTCGGGGCGAGCTTCTTGTTCTGCAGCGGCGCGCGCACGAAGCGCTCGATCAGGAACGGCATCGTGCCGCCGGCATGCGAGAAGATGAAACGGATGTCCGGGCAACGCGCCGCCGTGCCGGTGAACAGCAGGCTGGCGATGGCGCGCGTCGTGTCGGTGCCGAATTCGACGACCGCACGCGGCACGTCGGCGATGAGATTGCGGCAGCAGTCGGCGAGCGTCGGGTGCGTGTAGACGACCGCCTTGCGCCGGTTGAGCTCGTTCATGACGGGCGAGAAGGCGGCGTCGCCGAGCCACTTGTCGCCGTAGCTCGTCATCAGGCAGACGCCGTCGGCCTTGAGGACGTCGAGCGAATATTCGATCTCCCTCAGGCTCGCGTCGACATCGGGCAGCGGCAGGATCGCGAACGTGCCGAAACGGCCCGGATGATCGCCCGCAAGCTTCGTTGCGTATTCGTTGCACGCGCGCGCGAGCGATACGGCGGCCGCGTCGTCCCCGAACCACACGCCGGGCGTCGTGATCGAGGTGATCGCGGTGGCGACGCCGCCGCGATCCATGTCCTCGAGCGACTGCTCGACGCTCCAGCGCATCAGCGGCCGCTCGTCGAGCTTGCGGCGCACGAGCTCGGAAATGAACGCCGGAGGAGACACATGATGGTGCACGTCGATGATCGCCGGCCTGGCGGACGCGGCCGCCTGCGCCTCGACGCGCCGCGGCAGCGCGGCGAACGCCGCGCCGAGGCCGGCCGCGGCGCCGGTCGCGAGAAATCGCCTTCGGTCGAGATCGCCGCCGCCGGCGCGCGCGGGCGCCGTGCAGCACCCGCACCCGGACATCAGTCGATGCCGCAATCCACCCCGCATGGTCCCCTCCCCTTGTCGGCCCGCCGCGGCGAGCTGCGTGCGTCGGTTCGTGCGCGGGCACGCCGGCGTCCGTCCACGAAGCCTAGCATCTTTTGACCGACGGCTTTCACCCGCCGCCAGGCCGCGCCCACGCCTTGCAACGCGCGGGGCCGGCGCAGACCTTCGCGCGAATGTCCATTTGCGGACATCGTGCCGAAAGCATTCCGCCCGAGGAAGCTTTCGGCCCCGCGACCGGTTCTTCAGGCGGGGAATTGCTTGACGGCGAACCAGAACTTGGGATTGCGCGGCGACTGGACGCGCAGCCATTGATAGCGCACGCGCGCGTAGGTGAGGATCGAGTCGGTCATGTTGTCGAGCACGAATTCGCCGTTGCGCGCACGCACCACCAGCACCAGATGGTGCTCGCCCGACGGTGTGAGCGCTTCGGCGAGCAGCAGCGCGTCGGCGGGCCAGCCGCGCTTGAGCAGTGCGTGGCGCTTGGTGACGGCGTAATCGTTGCAGTCGCCCGCCCTCGGCCAGACGAGCCAACGCTCGGCCATCACGCCGCCCGCGTTGCGCTGCGGACGGATCGAGCGGTTGACCTCGCGATTGACCTCCGAGAGTTCGCCCCAGCGTGCCGCATCGAGCACGAAGCCGTTGCGATCGGAGGCGCGCACGCCGGTCCTGCAGTCCTCGGGATATTGCAGGCAGAAGCGGGCATGGGCGAACGGCCCGAGCACCGGGGCGGAAATCCTCATTTCGCCGCGGGCCGGCTCAGCCGGCGGCTCCTCGGCCGGCTCCGTCAGGCTCGCGACCTGCACTTCAGCCCAGGTCAGGACCGGCAGGTCCCCGCGGGTGACCGGCACCAGTCTCGGCAGAACGGCCACCCAATCGTGCTTCTCCCGCGGCAGTCCGACGTCCGGGGGCGCCGGGATGGTCGTGCCGACGGGGTCCGGGTAGGACAGGACGGCCAGCCGGATGGCCGCAAATGGCGATGGGATCAGGCCAATTGGCGCGGGGCCGGGCCGCGAGGCGGGCAGCGGGGCTGGATTGGGGCTGCCGGTGCCGGGCGGCGCCAACAGCAAACACGCCATCGCGAAGCCGAACGCGACACACTTCGCCTTCCGACGCTTGGCACGCAAAGCAACCATTCACCGTCACGCCAGACCGAGATGCCGCACCTCTCCCGCCCAGATTGACCCTACGGGAGGGTCGCGTGGCATTTGCCCCGTGTCAACCTGGAACATTAACCTTTCGAGGAGCTTAACGGCGGCGCAGACGGCTCCGCGTCCCCCGAATGGAGCAGGGCCGATACCGTTCGGGCCGGGCTTGTTGTCGGTTCCGGATCCCAGGCCCCGGCCCTGGCGACTGGCCCGGTGTGCAATGCCGCGCGCGCGGAACCCGCGGTCGCGGTACCGCGCAGGTCCGCCCGCGTCCTCAACGGTCGAAAGCGGGATCGACCGGCACCCGGTAGCCGTTGGCAAGACGGTTGGTTTCGTTGGCCATGCCGACCACCGCCATCAGCTCGCCGAACATCGCGTCGGTCATGCCGGCCTTGCGCGCCGCCGCCGTATGGCTGGCGATGCAGTACTCGCAATTGTTGGTGACACTGACCGCGACGTAGATCATCTCCTTGACGAGCGGATCGAGCGCGCCCGGCGCCATCACCTCCTTGACGCTCTCCCAGGTTCGTTTCAGCGTC
>CAZIGW010000234.1:0-2987 GCA_964538565.1 uncultured Hyphomicrobiales bacterium
GCGGCATTCTCGGTGGCGCGCGGCACGATGCGCGAAGCGCTCGGCCTGCTCGAGCAGGACGGTCTGCTGGAGCGCCTGCGGGCCAAGGGCACCTTCGTGCGCAAGTCGCCGGGCGAGCTTAGGACGCAGCGGCTGCCCCTCGACTGGCAGTCGTTGAGTGCAGCGCATAAGGGCGCGACCATCGAGCTGCTGGAGCAGCGCGTCCTCAAGGCGCTGCCGGCATTAGACCGCACCAGGGGCACCCCGGGACCGCAATATCGCATGATGCGGCGGCTCTATTTGCGCGAAGGACGGCCGTATCTGCTGACGCGGGCCTATCTCGACGACGCGCTGTTCCGGCAGCACGCAAACGAATTCCGCGGCACGCCGGCATTGAGCACGTTGCGCCGCGTCGCCGGCGACCGCCTGGGTCGGACTTGGCAAACGATGACCATCGGAGCCGCCGACATCGAAGTGGCGGCGATTCTGAAAATGCCGCTCAACGCGCCGGTCGCGCGCGTCGATCGTGTCGTGGTCGATACCAACGGCATCATTCTCTTCTCGGGCTATGGCATCTACCGCGGCGATGCCATCAGTATCGAAATGGAATTGCACTAGCGTCCGGCGAGCCGCGAGAGCCGGTCATGGATTTCGGAGAGGTGGCGGGCGGCGGCGCGCCGGACGGGCTCGCTGGCGTCGCGCTGCTTGGCCGCGGCATCGGCGGCAAAGGTCTGGAACGGAGCCTTGGCGTCGCGCGTCGCCCTCTGTTGCATGGCAGCGCGCGCGGCGGCGCTCACCGTCACGCCGAAATGCGGCATGATCGTCGCGAACAGCGCGTCGGGCAGATCGCGGTAGTCGACGATGCGGCCGCCGTCCGCCGCATGATCGGCCGCGGCGGAGCAGATTGCGCACAGGACGCGCGCACAGTAGTCCTCGTCCGATACGTCATGCTGGTCGTCGAGGCCGAAGAAGCGCGGCGATAGCATCTGGGGCAGCATCTGAATGCCACGTTGGCGCATCTGCGACACCAGAACCTCGATCGGATTGCGATAGAGAAAGACCCAAGGCGCCGTCGGAAAAGCGCGCCGGAACAGCGGCAATGCCAGGGCATGCCAGCTGTCGAGCTTGACGAAAAAGTGCCGCTCGGTGCCGGCGCGTCGGCGGCCATAGGCGGTGATCATGGCGCGCAGCATCGGCACATGCGCGTCGGCAGACCGATCGCCATCGGCGAATCGCACCGGAGCGTCGATGGTGGCCGCCTCCGACACAACGACGTTGTCCGTGTCCGCGGCAAGCATCTGCGCACACAGCGTCGAGCCGCAGCGCGACATATGGAAGATGAAGCCGGACGGCGTCAGCGCATCCGCGTCGGCCGCCGCGGCGACGAAGTCGTCGGCGGTCATGCGGTAGCGGAACAGCCGCACGAACGGATTGTGCAGGACGCGGCGGATCGAGCCTTCGAAGAACGGCTCGCTCAGCGGCGCCGGTCCGAAGCAGGCCCAGTCGACGTAGATCCGGTCTTCGGCGACGACGCGGTAGGGCAGCCAGGGCGGCGGCGGCCACGCCGCGCCTTGCAGTGGCGGCCGCGCCAGGCGCGCAATCCCGAGCGGGTCGGGGAGCGCTGCGGTTGCCAGCGCCTCGGCGGACGGCGTTGGTCCCAAGGCCGTCGCGTGCTGCGCCAGCGTGGCGGTGAATCGGCCAACGTCGCCGGCCGCGCCAGCGTCGCAGAGCCGCCTCGCCAATTCCGGGTCGGCGAGTACAGCTGCTGCAAGCGCCGTCAATCGATCACGCTCCATACGTGTATCCTATTGTATGACACGTAAAGGTAGTATATAGCGTAGATCTCGCGCCACGTGATGAGGGTTGATGCCGTGGAGGACAGGCCCCTTCGGCTCGAGGATTTCGCAGACAAGGTCGGCCAGGACTTTCGCCTGAGCGAACCGGGCCTGCCGCCAATTCGCTTCAAGCTGAAGGAAACCGAGGCTCTGGCGGCGCCGCGCTTTCCCTCCGGGACACGGTCCCCATTCTCACTGATCTTCCTTGCCCCGAATGCCTGCCTGTTACCGCAGCGTCTCTACCGCCTCGATCACGAGAAGATGGGCGCACTTACCATCTTCCTGGTGCCGATCGGCCGCAACGCCGACGGCGTGAGCTATCAGGCGCTGTTCAACTGAACGCTTTCCGGACGCCATTCCATTTCCCGGTACACGCCGTGATCGGCCACATCGGTGAAGCCGAGACGCCGGTAGAGCAGCATCGCCGGATTGAATTTCTCCACCATGATGCCCACGCCACGACCATCGGCGGCCGCCGCGATCTGCAGAGCGCGCAAGATGGACGTGCCGAGGCCCTGGCCGCGGCGGGCCGGCACGAGCGCAATGTCGACGAGATAGAGCTGTGTCGCGCGCGGCTGCAGATACAGCCGGCCGATCGCGACCCCATTCCGCTCCAGCACGGAGAAGATGCAGCCGTCGAGCTGCGTGCGATAGTGATGCCGCTGCGCTCTGAACTGGTTCGCCAAGAAGGCCTGCTTCTCCTGCTCGCTCCACGCGACGAGCTTGAGTTCGTCCTCGCGCGTCGAGGCGTAGAGCCGCTGCAGGAACGGCTCGTCCTCTTCGGTCTCGCGACGCAGGACATAGCCTGCCGACAGCAACGCCGACAGCAGGGCGAAAGCCGGCGGAGCTTCTCGAAGGCTCATCGAAAGCATCCGCTTAGTTGCGGGCCGGAAAGATGCCCTGCAGGGCGATGCAGAAATTGAGCGCGAGATAGGGCTGCATGTTCATGTGCGGTAGCGAGCCGCCGGTCAACGTGATCGCCTGCGGCGCCATCAAGGTATTGGCCGGGCCGCTGACGTACATGTTGCCCGGACTGGATTCGCCGATCCATGCGTCGGCAGACGGCGTATTGGTGTATTCGGCGGCGCCCTCGCCGCTCGCCGCGATCGCACCGTTGATCGTGTGGTTATGTATCGGCATCTCGGACGTCAGCAAGCCGACGATTTCTTCGCC
>CAZIGW010000235.1:0-7164 GCA_964538565.1 uncultured Hyphomicrobiales bacterium
CGCATAGGCGAGCTTCATCGCCTCGATCATCAGGTGCAGCGCCTCGGGTGAACCCGCGCCGAGCCGACCGAGCGGAAATCCCTCCAGGATGTTGAGCATCTCGATCAGGTGGATTCCTCCCGAGGACGGCGGCGGCATCGAGACGACGTCGTAGCCGCGATAGGTGCCGCGCACCGGCGTGCGGACCACGGCACGATAGCGGGCGAGGTCCTCACGCGTCATCCGTCCGCCGGCGGCGCGAACCGAATCCACAATGTGTCCGGCGATCGGCCCGCGATAGAAGGCGCGCGGGCCGTCTTTGGCAATCGCCGCGAGCGAGGCGGCGAGCTCCGGCTGGCGCAGCACCTCCCCTTCCCCGGGCGCGTGGCCCGCCCGCAGAAAGATCCGCGCCGTGCTCGGCCAGCGCGCGAGCCGCGTTTCGGCGAGATGCAGCGAATCGAAAAGATCGTCGGTGACCGGCACGCCCTTGCGCGCGAGCCGGATGGCCGGCGCGATCAGATCGGCCAGCGTGAAGCGGCCCGAACCGTAGCGGGCATGGGCGAGCGCGAGCCCGGCCACCGTGCCCGGAACCCCGACCGCGAGTCCGCTGTCGCGCGATTTGCGTGGATCGGCGTTGCCCTGCTCGTCGAGAAAGACGTCGCGCGTCGTCGCGGCCGGCGCCGTTTCGCGGTAGTCGATCGCCACGTCCCTGTGGCGTCTCGCCAGATGAATCACCATGAAGCCGCCGCCGCCGAGATTGCCGGCTCGCGGCATCGTGACGGCGAGCGCGAATCCGACCGCGACCGCCGCATCGACCGCGTTGCCGCCGCGCCGCAGGATGTCGACGCCGATCTGCGTCGCGCGCCGCTCCTGGCTCGCGACCATGCCGTGGCGGGCCGAGACGGCCACGACGTGCGTGGCTTCCCGCGTGCTGGGCGCGAGCGCCGACGGAGACTGGGCCGCAACGGTCGAAACGGTGAGCAGAGCCGCAAATAGCGCAACGGCCAGTCGATGCCACATGGAACGCGAGCCTCGTTGGATCGGCGGCCCCGGTGATAGGCGGTCCGCCCCGGGCTGTCGATGCCCCGGCGGTTCGGCCGCGACGGCAATTTGTCGGCGGGTCGACATGACGTCTCGGGCGCGCCCGTGGTTCCGTCCCGCGATCGCACCCGCCGGTCCGCCGGCCTGATCCCTCGACGAGCGTGGCGGGATCGGCGACACTCGCGCGGGGGCGATTCACTCAGGCGAGCGGCGAACATGGGCGCTGACGTCCTCATCGGCACGCAGGAAGAACACGTCGCGGCGCGCGCGATCGAGCAGGCCTGCATGGTGCTTGCCGGATTGTCCGGCGAGATCCCGCACGATTTCGCCGCGCGGCTTTTCGCGCGCGCCGCTCCCGAGGACGTGGTGCGTTACGAGCCGCGGGAGATCGCCCACCTGGCGTTCGAGACCTGGGCATTCCTGGCGGTGCGCAAGCCGGGCGTCCCCAAGATCCGCTTCGAGTCGCCGGCAGCCACGGCCGGTGCGCGGCTGAAGACCATCTCGGTGATCGAGATCGTCAACGACGACATGCCGTTCCTCGTCGACTCGGTGATGGGCCAGCTCACCGAGACAGGGCTCGAAGTGCGGCTCGTTGCCCATCCGATCTTCACGGTCGAACGCGAACCGTCCGGCGCGCTCGCCGGACTTCACGGCGAGAATTTGCCCGGGCCGACGGCGCACCGCGAGAGCGTCATCCACATTCACGTCGAACGCGTCGAGGACGAGACGCGGCGCAACGAGGTCGTTGCGGCGCTCGGCGGCGTGCTCGCCCAGGTGCGTCGCGCGGTCGAGGATTGGCGGCCGATGCTCGCGCGCGTCAAGGAGACGATCGCCGGGATGCGGTCGGCCCCGCCGCCGCTCGCGCACGACGAACTGCTCGAGACGATCCAGTTCCTCGAATGGCTGACCTTCGACAATTTCACCTTCCTGGGCGTCCAGGATCTCGTGCTGGAGAACAACCGGACGCTGCTCGCGCCCGCCGCCGAAACCGCGCTCGGCGTGCTGCGGGTGTCGGGCGGACGCGTGCTGCCCCAGGCCGATGCGTCAATTCCGGTGACGCCGCGCGGGCGCGCATTTCTGGATCAGCCGGGCGCGCTGATCATCACCAAGGACGACGCCCGCTCCCTGGTGCATCGCCGCGTGGCGATGGATTTCGTCGGCCTCAAGCGTTACGCCGCCGACCGGACCGTCACCGGCCTCTTTCGCATCGTCGGACTGTTCACCTCGACCGCCTACACGCGCTCGAGCCGCAGCATTCCCTACTTGCGCCGCAAGATCGACGCGGTGCTGTCGCGGGCCGGATTCGATCCCGAGGGTCACTCCGGAAAGGCGCTCGTCAACGTGCTGGAAACCTATCCGCGCGACGAACTGTTCCAGATCGACGAGGACACGCTCTACCACTTCGCCATCGCCATTCTGCAGCTCGAAGAGCGCCCCCGCGTGCGCGTCCTGCCGCGACGCGACCGCTTCGGGCGTTTCGTCTCGGTTCTCGTCTACGTTCCGCGCGAACGCTACGACAGCGCGACGCGGGCGGCGATCGGCAAGCTGCTGGCTGATTCCTACGGCGGAATCGCCGGCTTTTTCACGCCGTTCTTCCCCGAAGGACCTCTGGTGCGCGTCAATTTCATGATCGGGCGCGCAGGCCGCGATCTCGCCGACCCCGACCGCGCGGGACTCGAACGCGCGGTCGCGGCTCTGGTGCGCACGTGGAGCGACACGCTCGCGGAGGCGCTTGCGCTCGCGCACGACCCCGGCAAGGCGCACGTGCTGATCGAGCGCTATCGCGACGCGTTCTCGGCGGGCTATCGCGAGGCCTATGCGCCGAACGTGGCCGTCGCGGACATTCGCGTGATCGAAACGCTCTCGGCGGATCGACCGCTCGGCGTCGACTTCCACCGCCGGAGCGCCGAAGGTGACGGCGCCATCGGGCTCAAGGTCTGGAGCCATGCCCGGCCGATCCCGCTCTCCGAGCGCGTTCCGGTGCTGGAGCACATGGGGTTCAAGGTCGTCGACGAGCGCACCTACCACGTCACCCCGCGCAACGCCGGTGCGCCCGGATTCTGGCTGCACGACATGCTGCTTGCCGCCACCACGGGCGTCGCCGACGTCCAGGCGCTGAAGTCGCGGCTCGAGACGTGCTTCCTGCGGGTGATGCGTGGCCTCGCCGAGAACGACGGATACAATGCGCTCGTGCTCGCCGCCGGACTGCCTTGGCGCGACGTGGCGCTCGTGCGCGCCATTTCGCGCTATCTGCGGCAGGTCCGCGTGCCCTACTCGCAGGACTACATGTGGGCGACGCTTGGCCGGCACGGCTCGATCGTCGCCCGGATCGTCGCGCTGTTTCACATCCGGTTCGATCCGCGATTCGCGGTTGAGGCCGGGGAGCGGGCCGCGCGCGAGGCGCGATTGATCGCCGAGATCGAAGCCGCCCTGCAAACCGTCGAGAGTCTCGACGAGGACCGCATCCTTCGCCGTTTCCTCAACGCCGTGCAGTCGGCGCTGCGCACCAATTTCTATCAGCTCGGTTCCGACGGTCAGCCCAAGCCGGTGCTCGCCATCAAATTCGACAGCCGCAAGGTCGAGGGCATGGCGCTGCCGCGCCCTCTGTACGAGATCTTCGTCTACTCGCCGCGGGTCGAGGGCATTCACCTGCGTTTCGGCAAGGTGGCGCGCGGCGGCATCCGCTGGTCCGACCGCCCGCAGGATTTCCGCACCGAGGTGCTCGGCCTGGTCAAGGCGCAGCAGGTGAAGAACGCGGTGATCGTGCCGGTCGGCGCCAAGGGCGGCTTCGTGCCCAAGCGCCTGCCGATCGGCAATCGCGACGCCGCGCAGGCGGAAGGCGTCGCCGCCTACAAGACCTTCATCTCCACCCTGCTCGACATCACCGACAATCTGGGACCCGAGGGCGTCATCCCGCCGGGCGAGACGGTGCGCTACGACGACGACGATCCCTATCTGGTGGTCGCCGCCGACAAGGGCACGGCGACGTTCTCCGACGTCGCCAACACCATCGCGCAGGAGCACGGCTTCTGGCTCGACGACGCGTTCGCCTCGGGCGGATCGGCCGGATACGACCACAAGAAGATGGGGATCACGGCGCGCGGCGCGTGGGAATCCGTGAAGCGCCACTTCCGCGAGATGGACGTCGACATAAGCCGCACGCCGTTCACGGTGGCGGGCGTGGGCGACATGTCGGGCGACGTGTTCGGCAACGGCATGCTGCGCGAGCGCACCATCAGGCTGGTTGCCGCGTTCGACCACCGCGACATCTTCATCGACCCCGATCCGGACCCGGCGCGCAGCTTCGCCGAGCGGCAACGGCTGTTCGATCTGCCGCGCTCGAGCTGGCGCGACTACGACCCCTCGCTGATCTCGAAGGGCGGCGGCGTCTATCCGCGAAGCGCCAAGGACGTGCCGCTGTCGCCCGAGGCGCAGGCGCTTCTCGGCATCGGGGCGGAGAAGCCGACCCCACAGGAGGTGATGAGCGCGATCCTCCGATTGCCAGTCGACCTGCTCTGGTTCGGCGGCATCGGCACCTATGTGCGGGCGAGCGACGAGACGGACGACGCCGTCGGCGACCGGGCGAACGACGCGATCCGCGTTTCGGGAGCCGAGCTGCGCTGCAAGGTGATCGGCGAAGGCGCCAACCTCGGCATGACGCAGCGGGGGCGCATCGAGGCGGCGTTGCGCGGCATTCGCCTCAACACCGACGCGATCGACAATTCGGCCGGAGTCAACACCTCCGACGTCGAGGTCAACCTCAAGATCGCGCTGAGCCGTCCCTGTCGCGAGGGGCGCCTCAAGCGCGGCGAGCGCAACGCGTTGCTCTCGGAGCTCACCGACGAGGTCGCGCGGCTTGTCCTGCGCAACAACTATCAGCAGACGCTGGCGCTCTCGCTGGCGGAACGACGCGGCATGGAGGACCTCGGATTTCACCAGCGCCTGATGCAGACGCTGGAAGCCCGCGGGCTGCTCGACCGCGCCGTGGAATTTCTGCCCGACGACATGGAGATCGCCGAGCGCCGCCGCCGCGGGCAGCCGTTGACGCGGCCGGAGCTCGCGGTGCTTCTTTCCTACGCCAAGCTCGCGTTGCACGGCGACCTGCTGGCGTCACGCGTGCCCGACGACGCCTATCTGTCGCGCGAACTCGAGCGCTATTTTCCGCACGCGATCAGCGAGCGATTCCCGGACGCGGTCGAGCATCACCGGCTGCGGCGCGAGATCATCTCCACGCAGCTCGCGAATTCGATGGTCAATCGCGGCGGACCCTCGTTTGGCGTGCGCGTCGCCGACCAGACCGGCGCCGGCCCCGACCGGATCGCCGCCGCCTTCGCGGCGGTGCGCGACAGCTACGGGATGACCGCGATCAACACCGCGATCGAGGAACTGGACAACCGCGTTCCCGGGCAGGCCCAGCTCGCGCTGTTCGCTTCGGTCCAGGATCTGCTGCTCGACCGCGTCGTCTGGTTTCTGCGCAACGTCGATGTTGCGACCGGGCTTGCCGGCGTGGTCGATCACTACCGGTCGGGGATCGCGGCGCTCGCCAAGGCGCTCGACGAAGTGCTTCCGCCGGAGGCGGCCGCCGCGCGCGCCGCCCGCCGCAGCGAGCTCAAGGCCGCCGGCGTCCCCGGGGACCTGGCGTGCCGGCTGGCCGACCTGCCGAACCTCGGTCCCGCCCCCGACATCGCCCTCGTCGCCGACCGGACCGGACGTGCGGTCGCCGACGTGGCCTCGACCTATTTCGCCGCGGAGGCGTTGTTCCGGCTCGACCGCATCACCGCCGCGGCGCGCGGGATCGTGATATCCGACTACTTCGACCGTCTCGCGCTCGATCGCGCCCTCGATTCGATCGGCGAGGCGCAGCGGCGCCTGACCGTCGAGATGATCGCCGGGGGGGCGGCCGGACCGGCGGCGGTCGAGGCGTGGCTCGCGAGGCGCGCCGAGGACGTGGCGCGCATTCGCGGCGCCATTCACGAGATCGCCGGCTCGGGATTGACCCTGTCGAAACTCTCGGTCGCCGCGAGCCTGCTCGGGGACCTGGCCGCGCATTGAGCCGACTGCGGCCCAAGCCCGCCCTCAGTGGCGAAAGTGCCGCGTGCCGGTGAACACCATCGCCACGCCGTGATCGTCGGCGGCCCGGATCACTTCCTCGTCGCGCAGCGAGCCGCCCGGCTGGATCACCGCCGTCGCGCCGGCCGCGATGGCGACCAGCAGGCCGTCGGCGAACGGAAAGAACGCGTCGGACGCAACGACCGAGCCCCTGGTCAATGGCTCGGCCTCCCCGGCCTGCTCCGCCGCCTCCTCGGCTTTGCGCGCCGCGATGCGCGCCGCGTCGACGCGACTCATCTGGCCGGCGCCGATGCCGACCGTGGCGCTGTCCTTGGCGTAGACGATCGTGTTCGACTTCACGTGCTTGGCGACCCGGAAGGCGAAGCACAGGTCGCGCAGCTCCGCCGCGCTCGGCGCCCGTTTCGTGACCGTGGTGAACTGCATGCGATCGACGCCCGCGTTGTCGCGCGACTGCGTCAGCAGCCCGCCGGCGACCGATTTCACGACCAGGCCGGGCGCGGCCGGGTCCGGCAGCCCCCCGGCGAGCAGCAGGCGCAGGTTCTTCTTGGCGCCGATGATCGCGATCGCCTCCTCGCTGGCATCCGGGGCGATGATCACTTCGGTAAAGATCTCGGTGATCGCGCGCGCAGCTTCCGCATCGATCGGACGATTCAGCGCGACGATCCCGCCGTAGGCGGAGACCGGGTCGCAACGCAGCGCCTTGCGATAGGCGTCCACGAGCGTATCCCCCTCGGCGACGCCGCACGGGTTCGCGTGCTTGACGATCACACAGGCGGCCGTGCGGCCGGCGTCGAATTCCGCCACGCACTCGTAGGCCGCGTCGGTGTCGTTGATATTGTTGTAGGAGAGCTGCTTGCCCTGCACCTGCCGGGCGGTTGCGACCCCGACGCGCGCCTCCGACGTGCGATAGAACGCCGCCGTCTGATGCGGATTCTCGCCGTAGCGCAACGCTTCGATCAGGCGGCCGCCGACCGCGCGAAAGTCCGGGGCGGTTTCGTCCGTCTGCCGGGCGAACCAGTTGGCGATCGCCGCGTCGTAGACCGCCGTGCGGCCGTACGCCTTGGCGGCAAGCCG
>CAZIGW010000236.1:0-14052 GCA_964538565.1 uncultured Hyphomicrobiales bacterium
CCGGCGCGGAATCAGCTTCTGGCGCAGCGCGTACTCGATGATGAGCTCGAGCGAACGGCGGTTCGCCTCGACCCCGAAGCGCAGCGGATCGAGCGGCGTGCCGGTGCCCGGCACGTTGGCGGCGCGCCGCGCATCGCGCAACAGGCGATAGATCTCGCGCACCACGTCGGGGCGCGATTGTGCGATCGACTGGCGGATCACCATCATGTGGTTGATCGGCACGCCGCCGTGCGTCTCGGCCCAGCGCCGCGCGACCGCCTCCACGTCCGGGATGAGATGCTTCAGGCGCGGGTCGGGCAGACGGTCGCCGACGATCGCCGCGTCGATCTCGCCGTCGAGCAGCATCTGCGCGAGTGTCTTGCCCTCGGGCGCGCGCTCGACGAAGCGCGGATCGTGGTATTCGGCGAGATGCGGGTCCTCGAAGGTGATCCAGCGGATCGACTCGATGTCGACGCCATAGTCGTCGGCGAGAATGCCGCGCACCCAGGCGCCGGTCGTCTGCGTGTAGGCGCGCACGCCGACGCGCCGGCCCGACAGATCCCGCGGATCGAGCGGGCCGCGCTCGGGATTGTAGGCGATCGTGTGATGCTGCCCGCGGCCGACCACCGTCGCCGGGATCAATACGTACGGCTTGCCGTAGACCTTGGCCTGCAGGAAGGTCACGATCGCCAGCTCGCCGAGGTCGTATTTTCCCTCGCGCACGAGAGGCTTGAACTGCGTGTTGGCGACCTTGACCTCGGGGATGTCGAATTCGACGAGGTCGGAGCGCACGTCGCCCTTCTTGAGCGCCATCACGTTCGGATAGTTGCCAAGGAGCGTGTGGAGCTTGAGCTTCTCGGGCATCACAACCTCCTCAATCGGCGAGCGCCGGATAGAGCGCCTGCGCGGTCCCGGCGAAGATCCACGAACGGTCGGCGGCCGGCAGGCAGGCGAGCGAACGCCGCGCCAGCGCCAGCAGGTCCGGCAGGCTTCCTTCGGACGACGGGTAGTTCGAGCCCCAGGCGAGCCGCGACGCGCCGAATTTTTCGACCAGAAGCGGGAAGAAGGTCTCCGGCGCCGCCTTGCCCTTGCTGGCCTCGTTGAACGTGCGCGGCGTGAGCTTGAGATAGACGTTCGGATAGCGCGCGAGGTCGAACAGGCTCGCGGCCGCCGCATAGGGCGGGCCATCCTCGAGCACGGGACGCGCGAGGTGGTCGAGGATGACGCGCACCTTCGGAAAGCGCTCGATCATGCGGACCACCTGCGGAAGTCCCTTGGCCGACATCTGCAGGCAGATCGACAGACCGAGTTCGCCGGCGCATTCCCACGCCGGGTAGGATCTCGGATCGTCGAGCCAGGTCGCCTGCTCGCTCATGGTACTGCCGAAGGTGAAGAGCCGCATGCCGGTCAGGCCCCTGGCGCGCCAGTGACGCATTTTCTCCGGCGCGTCGGGCGCCAGCACGTCGACCGAAAACACGCCGGTGAGGCGCCCCGGATAGGCGGCGACCGCATCCGCCACGTAGGAATTGTCGTGCCCGTAGCAGGTCGAGGCCTGGACGATCGCCGCTTTGTCGACGCCGGCCTCGTCCATGGCGGCGATCATCCGCTCGAGCGAGACCGGGCGGGTGCGCGACCAGTCGGACTGATGCCCGCCGAGCGGCGCCTGGGGGTAGCGAACGGTGTCGGGCGAGATGATGTGCGGATGGATGTCGATGGTCTTGGTGTGCATTGCGTGGAAGAACTCCGTGGCGCTCTTTCGGCTTTGCCGGCCTGCGTCCATTCAGCAGGAACGGGCCTATTTCTCTGTCGGGGCGCTTCTCATACTATAGGCGGCGGAAAAAGGAAGGTGGCTCAATGATCAAGAAAACTACATATCGTTTCTGTCGATTGTTCGCGGCTTCGATTGCCGTCCTGACCGCCGTCGCGGCGCCGGCGCGGGCGGACGAGTCCTATCCCTCGCGCACCGTGCGCATCATCGTGCCTTACGGCGCCGGCGGCATCGCCGACGTGACCATGCGGATGATCGCCGAACAGATGAGCAAGCAGCTTGGGCAGACGTTCTTCATCGACAATCGCCCCGGGGCCGGCGGCGTGATCGGCATGAAGGCGGCCGCCGCGGCACCGCCCGACGGGTATACGCTCGCGATGATCGGCGGCGGGCTGACGATCGCCAAGTCGCTGTTCAAGTCCCTGCCCTACGATCTCGTCACCGACTTCACCCCGATCTCGACGACCGCCTCCTACGGTCTCGTGATCGCCACCAAGGCGGGCTCGCCGCTCAAGACCGTGAAGGACGTGATCGCGGCCGCCAAGGCCAAGCCGGGCGCGCTGAACTTCGGCACGATCAATCCGGGCAGCACGCAGCACCTTTCCGCCGAGCTCTTCAAGAGCATGGCGGACATCAACGTGACGATGGTCCCGTACAAGACGACGCCCGAACTCGCGACCGCGGTCCTGCGCGGCGACGTCGACGTGGCGTTCGAATACTACGCCGGCTTCGAGTCGGTGATCGAAGAGGGCAAGGTCCAGGCGATCGCCTCGACCGGCAAGGAGCGCGCGCCTCAATTGCCCAACGTGCCGACCGTCGCCGAGAGCGGCTTGCCGGGCTACGACGTCACGAGCTGGAACGGCCTCGCCGCGCCGGCCGGCGTGCCCGCCGACATCATCAGCAAGCTCAACCATGCGGTCAACGAGGCGACCAAGTCGACCGAGGTGCGGTCGATCTCGAGCAAGGCCGGCATGAAGGCGCAAGGCAGCACGACCGAGGAGATCAAGGCGCGGCTGAAGTCCGACATCGACAAGTGGGCCGGCGTCATCGCCAAGGCGGGCATCGAGAAGCGCTAGCGGTCACACAAGGAATGCGGCCGGCGCCCCGGCGGCGCCGGCCGTTTTTTCTGACGTCCTTCCGCGCCTCACGCGCCAGGAAAGTTCAGCTCCACCATGATCCTGTTCGGGTCCTGCACGAACAGCTGCCGCAGGTTGGCGCTCGGCACCTCCTGCTCGCGGAAAGCGATGCCGAGTGTCTTGAAGCGTTCGCGCATGCCTTCGAAATCCGCGCAGGTGAACGCGACATGATCGAAGCTGCCGGTGTCGGGAGAGCGGCCGCCGCCGATGGCGTTGCTCTGCGGCACGAGATGCACGACCGGATCTTCGCCGCAGTAGAGCCAGTATCCGGGGAACGACAGCGCCGGCCGCGGACCGACCTTCAATCCGAGAATGTCCTGGTAGAAGTCGCGCGTGCCTTCGAGGTCGCTGGTGCGCACCGTGACGTGATTGAGCCGGGTGAGCGGCATGGCGTTCCTCCGATGACTTTTTTTTCAGCATAGAGCGGCGCGCCGTGCGCGCCAACTGCGACCTGCGTCGGCTTGCACCCGAATGAGCGAGCCGCGCGACGCGCATGGGTGTCGGAGCGCCCGAGCGTCCCGGCGGGACCCGGACCGCCGACACCAGGCTCAGTCGCGGTGATAGGACGCGTAGAGGTTGAAGAGGTCGGCGCCGCAGCCCGCCGCGTTCCCGGCCGTCCCGACGAGCGTCGCGGCCGTCGCCGGACGGTCGAATTCGGCGATGGCCCAGAGTTCCGACCCGGCCGGCTCGAGGGCGGCGAACAGGCGGATCTGCAGAAGCCCCGCGTCTTTCAGACTGTGTGCAAGGGCTTGCGCAACGTCCTTCACGCGGTGACTGGCTTCGGGATAGCGCGCGAGCAGCAGGCGCGAGACCTTTTGCGGGGCGAAGCTGAGCGCGCCGCCCGGCACGACCTGTTCGGCGACGATCCGCATCCGCCCGACCGTCCGGGGAAGAATGCGCCGGCTCCACGGCGTGGAATTGGGCCCGGACACCGCCCGGTAGGCATCGGTCTCGAGCGCGGAAGCCGACGCGAGATCGTAAAGCGCAAGCCAGCGCGGCCAGCCTTCCAGGCACACCCAGCGCGAGGCGCTTTCGAAGCCGGGCAGCGCCCGCCGTTGGGGAAAATGCTCCGTGTCGTACCAGTCGTTGAATTCGCCTTCGAGGTCGGCCGGCGGCTCCATCGTGACGAGCAGCAGGCCCTTGCCACGCGACACAGGCATCATGGTCACGAAGCGCCCGCCGTGCACGCGGCCTGGGCGAGAAAGAAAGCGCGCAGACGGGCGGAGAGGTCGCGCGGCGCCTGCACGGGCATCAGATGCCCGCTGTCGAGCAGCGCAAACTCGGAGCGCCGGAGCTTCCTGGCCGCGCGCTCGACCTGCTCCGGCGGACGAAGGCCGTCGTGCACGCCGGCGAGCACGAGGCACGGAATGTCGATCTGATCCAGCAGCCGTTCGAGATCCGCGCCGGCAACCGCCATGTTGGCATGGCGATAGCAGAGCGGATCGTTGGCGAGCAGCCGGGCGCGATAACGCGCGTAGGCGGCACCCTCGCGACGGGTCGCCGCCGGGTAGGATCGTTCGAGCGCCGCATCGACGATCGCCCGCATCCCTTCGCCGGCGGCCTTGATCGAACGCTCGGCCAGATAGGCGTGGCGCTCGCGATCGAGCATGAGGGCGGGGGCGCAGAGCGCGAGGCTTGCGACCGCGCGCGGCCGGTGCGCCGCGAAGGCGACCGCGATCGCCGCACCGGCCGCGACGGCCGCGATGTGCACGGGCTGCGCCAGGCCTGCCGCCCCGATCAGCCGGTCGAGGTCGCCGACGTGATCATCGAGCGTGAACGCCCGGCGCGGCTTCTCGGACAGCCCGGAGCCGCGCTGATCGTACCGCAGCAGGCGGAAATCGTTCTCGATCAGCGGGACCACGTCGTCCCAACTCTCGAGGCCGCCGCCGAGCTCGTGCAGCAGGACGAGGCTGTGCGGCCCCCGGCCCGAGACCATGTAGCGGATGCTGAGGTCGGGCCAGTCGGTCCACGCCGGAGATGCCTGCAGGGATCCGCCGAATCCGACGATGGCATCCGCGGAGTGCATCGCCGGCCGGCGTCAATCCATCTTGGCGCCGGAGGACTTCGCCACCGTCGCCCACTTGGCCATTTCGCTGCGGATGTAGGCGCCGAATTCCTCGGGCCGGTTGCCGACGAGTCGCGCTCCCTGGCTCGAGAGCCTCTCCCGCACCTCGGGCGCCGCGAGCGCCGTCACGACCGCCCCATGAATCCTGGCGATGACGGCGGGCGGCGTGCCGGCCGGCGCGACCATGCCGTACCAGTTCTCCGCTTCGACCTGCGGAAACCCGGCCTCGGCGAGCGTCGGCACCTGCGGCAGCGACGGCGCGCGCCGCCGACTGCCGACCGCCAGTGCTTCCAGATCGCCGGATTGCACATGCGGCAGCAGCACCGGAATATCGGCAAACATGATCTGCACCTGACCGCCGAGAAGATCGTTCACCGCCAGCGCGGCGCCGCGATACGGCACGTGCACGATCTCGATCCCGGCGGCGTTCTTGAACAGTTCGCCGGCAAGATGCGGCATGCTGCCGGTCCCGGAGGACGCGAAGTTCAATCGCCGCGGCGCGGCCTTGGCCAGGGCCACCAGATCGCGCACCGAGGCGACCGGCAGCCTGGCGGGCACCACCAGAAGCTCCGGAACGCTGGCGACAAGCGTGATGGGGGCGAAATCCTTCGCGGCGTCGTACGGAACGCTGTCCTGCACGCTCGCGCTGATCGACAGCGCGCCGGCGCTCGACAGCGCGATCGTGTACCCGTCGGGCGCCGCCTTGGCGACGACCTCCGTGCCGATGACGCCGCCCGCCCCGCCGCGGTTGTCGATCACGACCGACTGCCCCAGCACCTCCCCCATCTTCTGGCCGACCACGCGCGCGATGATGTCGCTCGGACCTCCGGGCGGGAACGGCACGATCAGACGAATGGGCTTGGTCGGATAGGTCTGCGCGGACGCGAGCGCCGGCAGCGCCAGCATCGCGACGCAACAGATCAGACGACTCAGGGTTCGCATGGAATCCTCCCGCCGGCCACGGACGCCGGCCCAGTGCGGCTGTTCTGCCCGAGCCGTGGAGGTTTGACAAAAACCTTTGGCCGATAGCATCGTATGCCGTTGCGGCATGGCTCGAACCGGGCGCACCCGCGCACCAAACGCGCCCATGGACCTGAAGAAGATCCGCTATTTCGCCCAGGTTGCCCGCGCCGGCAGTTTCAGTCGCGCCGCGCAGGAGCTTCGCATCGCCCAGCCGGCATTGAGCCGCCAGATCCGCAAGCTGGAGGACGAGCTCGGGGCGGCCCTGCTGGTGCGGCACGGACGCGGCGTGCGCCTCACGAGCGCCGGCTCGACCCTGCTCGAAGGCGCCGAGGCCATCACCGATCTGCTGCGCCGGACGAGCGAGCAGGTGAGATCCGGCGCCGATACCGTCGCCGGCCAGGTGACGCTTGGGCTGCCGCCGGCCGCCGGATTGCTGCTCGTCGCCCCGGTGGCGCGGCAGTTCCGTGCGGCGTGGCCGCACGTTTCGCTGCACGTGCGCGAGGGGATCAGCAGCATGCTGCAGGAATGGCTGCTCGATCACCGCATCGACGTCGCGGTGATCCACAATCCCCCGCCGCTCGACGAAGTGGACATCGAACTGGTGCTCAACGAGCGCATGGTGGTGCTGGCGCCCGCCGAGTCGGGGATGTCGCGCGGCGATCCGAAGGCCTTCCGTTTCCAGGACCTCGTCGATCTTCCGCTCATCATGCCGAGCCTGCCGCACAACAACCGCCGTCTCGTCGAACGCGCGGCCGCGCAGCACGGCGTGCGCCTGCGCATCGTCATGGAGGTCGACAGCGTTCACCTCACCAAGCAGCTCGTGAAGCAGCGGCTCGGCTATACGATTCTCACCTACGCGGGCGCCCACGCCGAAGTCGCGCGCGGGGAACTGTGCGCCTATCCGATCGAGCGTCCGCCCCTGATGTCGACGCTCGCGATCGCCACGCTGCGGTCGGCGCGCTCGTCGCGTCCGGCCCGCGAACTGGCGCTCGCGGTCGATTCGGTGCTGCGCGGCCTGGTCAAGAGCCGCCGGTGGCGCGGTGCGCACAGCCGGAGCTGACCGTCGTTGACGCCGGCTGCGGCGCTCGCTACCGGTCGGGCGAGCGGAGCCTGCCATGGCCAGTGAAAAGGAAAAGGTCGCACTCGGGTCGATCGCGGCGTCGGCCGGCCTCACGATCGCCAAGGCGGTCGTCGGGTTCCTGACCGGCTCGCTCGCGATTCTCTCCGAAGCCGCGCATTCGCTGCTCGACCTGCTGGCGACATTGATGACCTACTTCGCGGTGCGCATCGCCGACAAGCCGGCCGACGAGGAGCATCACTACGGCCACGGCAAGGTCGAAAGCATCTCGGCGCTGGCCGAAACCGCCCTGCTCTTCCTGCTGTCCGCGATCGTCATTTGGGAAGCGGCCCAGCGCCTCGCCGGCGGCGGCCACGCGGTCGAGGCGACGCTCGCGGCCTTTGCGGTGATCATCGCATCGATCGTGATCGACCATTTCCGCGCCCGCGTGCTCACGCGGGTGGCGGCGAAGACCTCGAGCGAGGCGCTCGAGGCCGACGCCCTGCACTTC
Source organism: uncultured Hyphomicrobiales bacterium (assembly GCA_964538565.1). Taxonomy (GTDB): domain Bacteria; phylum Pseudomonadota; class Alphaproteobacteria; order Rhizobiales; family Xanthobacteraceae; genus CAYVBN01. Next base: position 7,480 of record CAZIGW010000236.1, read on the forward strand.
AGCTCGGACATGTGGTCCTCGTTCGCGGTGCTCGTCGGGCTTGCCGGCGTGGCTCTCGGATTCGAATGGGCCGACTCGGTCGCCGCCATCGTGGTCGCGGTGTTCATCTGCATCGCCGGCTGGCGTCTCGGCAAGCGCACGATCGACACGCTGACCGACGCGGCACCGGCTGGCGTCGCCGAGCGCATCGCGGCGCTGGCCAAACGAGTCAAGGGCGTCGTCGCGGTCGAGCGCGTGCGGGCCCGCCCGGTGGGCCCGACGCTGTTCATCGACCTCACCGTGGCGGTCAGCCGCACGCTGCCGCTCGATCGCGTCACCGCCCTCAAGGACGGCATCACGAAATCGATCCGCGGCGAAATGCCGGAGGCGGAGGTCAGCGTCACCATCGAGCCGATCGCGCTCAGCGACGAGACGGTGCTCGAACGCGTCATGGTGATCGCCCGCAACCGCGCGCTGGCGGTGCACCACGTCACCGTGCACGCCATCTCGGGCCGCCTGTCGGTCTCCCTCGACCTCGAAGTCGACGGAAGCCTCGGAATCGGCGCCGCGCATGAAATCGCCAGCGGTCTCGAGGCGGCGATCGTCGAGGAGCTCGGCTCGGGCGTCGAGGTCGAGACGCATATCGAGCCGCTGCAGGTCACGCGCATCGTCGGCCGGGACGCCGATGCCGGCCGCGTCGACGCCATACGCGCCGAACTGTCGAGCCTCGCGAGCCAGATCGGATTCATCGGCGACGTGCACGACGTGCGCGTGCGCGAGACGCTGGAAGGCGAGATCGTCAATTTCCACTGCCTCGTCGACCCGGGTCTCACGGTGCACGACGTGCACGAGACGGTCGACGAGGTGGAACGCGGGCTGCGCCGCCGCTGGCCCTCGATCAAGCGCGTCATCGGCCATGCCGAGCCGCGCGGAATGGTACGGGCCGGAGCCTAGGCGCGATCCGCAAGTGCGGAAGGCGGCTTGCGGGGGAGCGCGCTCTCCTTCCACGGCGTGGCGCCGGCGCCGCGGCGGGCGAATTGACGGCGCGCTTTCGAACGCCTCGCGGGAGCAGACATGTTCTCCATCAGCATCGTTCTGCTGATCGTCGTCTCGCTCGTCCATGTCGCGCTCATGCGTCGGCCCCGCGATGCGGCCGACGTGATCGAGATCGTTCTCGGCTACGCGTTTCTCTTCATCGTCGCACTGTCCGGCTTCATTGCCTTTCTCGACACACGCTCAGGGCCGACGAAGTCGCGCGGCAGATCGGCTGGCCGGCGGGAAATCCGTTCCAGTCGGAAGTCGCGGCGGCGAACCTTGCGTTCGGCGTGCTCGGCCTGCTGGCGTTCCGGTTTCGGGGAAATTTCTGGCTCGCGACCGCGATCGGTTACGCCGTCTTCCTCATCGGCGCCGGCGTGGTTCACATCCATCAGATCGTCGCCGCCGACAATCGCGCGCCGCTCAACGCCGGGGCGGCGATCCTCGCCGGGGATCTCTTGTCGCCGGTCGTGCTCTTGGTTCTCGTCGTCATTCACCGCCGGCTGACCGGCCCGAAGGGGTCACCGCCGTGACAGCTCATCGACACGGCGCAGCCGCGCCGCCTACGCCTCGCGCCGCCGCCGCTCGGCCTCGTCCCAGACGGTGAGCGCCTGATAGTCGGGCACGAAGCCGAGACCCTTCTGCGCGTCGGAGGAAATCACCGTCTGCGAGGTGACGACGTCGACGAGCGCCGGGGCGTTCTGCAAGGCGCGGCGCAGCGCCGGCACGAGATCCTCGGGCTTCTCGACGCGCTCGCCGTGCGCGCCGAGCGCGCGCGCCATCGCGGCGTAGTCGGAATGGCGCAACGTGGTGCCGACCACGCGCCCGCCGTAGTTCATCTCCTGGTCGAGCCGCTCGATGTTCCAGGCGGCGTTGTTCGACACGATGAACACGGCCTTGGCGCCGTGGCGCACCGCGGTGTCGATCTCCATCGCGTTGATGCCGAACGCGCCGTCGCCGTTGACCGAGATCACCTGCCGGCCCGGCAGGGCGAGCGCCGCCGCGATGCCGAACGGCACGCCGACGCCGAGACAGCCGAACGCGCCGGCATCCATGTAGGTGCCGGCCTGCAGGCCGGTGCGGGCGAAGCTCAGGAGATCGCCGCCGTCGGCGACGGCGATGTAGTCCGGCTCGACCACCTCTGCGACGGCGTCGAAGATCGCGCGCGGATGGATCTTGCCGTCGGCGCCGAGCGACGGCCGGTCCTTGGCGGCGGCCGCGATGCGCTCGCGGTGGCGGCGGCGCAGGCCCTCGGCCCAGGCCGTGTCGAGCGCCGGCTCGCGGTTGCCGGCCGCCTGCACCATGGCGTCGAGCGCAAGCTGCGGCGAGGCGAGCAGCTCGGGCGCGCCGCGGCGGTTGTCGATCAGTTCGCCCGGATTGTCGGCGATGCGGATGAAGCGCGCGTTCGCAAACACGGCGGGCGAGCCGTAGCCGACCTGATAGTCGAGCTTGCGGCCGATCAGCAGCACCACGTCGGCCTCGCTCATGGCGGCGGCCCGCACGGCGGCAACCGTCGCCGGGTGGTCGGCCGGCACGAGGCCGCGGCTTTCCTGGGTGTCGAGATAGAGCGCGCCGGTCGCATCGAGCAGGCGCACGAGCGCGGAGCCGGCGCGGCGCGCGCCGCGGCCGGTGAGGACGAGCGGACGCTTCGCGCCCCAGAACACGTCGACCGCCTCTTCGATCGCGGCCGGATCGGGCGGCAGCGCGCGGGGCGGCTTCGCCCGCATCCAGTCCTCGAGCACGAGCTGCGGCGGCACGCGCGCGCGCAGCACGTCGGTCGGGATCTCGACATAGACGGGTCCGGGCTCGCCGGCATCGCCCATGGCGCGCGCCACCGCCTCATCGAGCTCGCGCACGACCTGCTCCGGCACCCGCAGGGTGCGCGAGGCGCGGGTGACGGGGCGCAGGATGTCGACGTGCGGGATGTCCTGCAGCGGCCCCATGTTGGCTTGCGGGCGCGAGGTGCAGCCGCCGATCAGCAGCACCGGAGCGCGCGCGAGCGAGGCGTTGGCCATCGCGGTCACCGTGTTGGTCACGCCGGGGCCGGCCGTCACCATGGTGACCCCGAAGGTGTCGGCGAGCTCGGCGTGGGCGTGCGCCATGTGCACGGCCGCGCCCTCGTCGCGCACGTCGATGATGCGGATGCCCTGCCGCGCCACGTGATCCCAGATCGGCTGGATGTGGCCTCCCTGCAGGCCGAAGATGCGGTCGATGCCGCGGCTCTTGAGAAAGCGCGCGATCCAGGCGGCGCAGGATTGTTCGTCGGCGTTGAGATCCTGGTTCATCGGCTTCTCCTCTGCGGCGCCCGCGACGACCCCGGGCCTTCAGCGCGCGCCGAATTGCGTGCGCAGGACGCGGTGCAGGATCTTGCCGGTCGCGGTGCGCGGCATCTCTTCTTCGCGGATGAAGGAGACCGAGCGCGGGCGCTTGTAGCCGGCGATGCGCGCCTTGCACCACTCGAGGATTTCGTCCTCGACCGGCATCTCCCCGTCGCGCGGCACGATGACGGCGTGCACGCGCTCGCCCCAGGTCTCGTCCGCAAGGCCGATGACCGCGACGTCCTGCACCTTCGGGTGCGCGCCGACCACCGCCTCGACCTCAGAGGGATAGACGTTTTCGCCGCCCGAGATGATCATGTTGCTCTTGCGGTCGACGAGGAAGATGTAGCCCTCCTCGTCGCGGCGGGCGATGTCGCCGACCGTGCAATACTCGCCGCGGAACGCCTCCTTGGTCTTCTCGGGCAGTTTCCAGTAGCCGTCGAACGTATAGGGGTTGCAGGAATAGAGCTCGCCCGCGGCGCCGTCCGGCACGTCGTTGCCTTGCGGATCGAGCAGTCGGATCGGCCGCGAGCCGACGCATTCGCGCCCGACCGAGCCGAGCTTGGCGAACTGCTCGTCGGGATGCAGCATCGTCACCCAGCCGGCCTCGGTCGAGCCGTAGAGTTCGTAGAGGCCCGAGTTCCTGAAGTGCTCCATGATGGCGCGCTTGGTGTCCGGCCGCGCCGGCGCCGAGGAAATCATCAGCTTGGTCACGGCGTCGACGTCGTAGCGCGCGCGCACCGCGGCCGGCAGCGCCAGCGTCATGATGTAGTGGGTCGGCACCAGCGAGGTGAAGGTCGCCCCGCCGGCCGCAAGCGTGCGCAGCAGGTGCTCGGGATCAAAGCTCTTGCGGTTGTAGACCGTGCAGGTTGCGCCGAAGTAGCTGAACGCGCCGAAGAAGAAGAGCGAGTTGCCGTGGCACATCGGCATGACGAGGAGTGCGGAGTCGCGCACGCTGAACCCCAGCTCCACCTCGGTGACGAGCGACAGCATGGCGCTGCCGAGATGGCTGCGGATCGCGCCCTTCGGCTTGCCGGTGGTCCCGGACGTGTACATCAGGGTCCAGGGATCTTCGCCGCGCACCACGACGTCCGGCGCGCTGTCGCACGACCGCGCGATCAGGTCCTCGTAGGCGCGCCAGCCGGGATGCGATTTGCCGCCGAAGGCGATGAAGTTGCCGGCCGGGACCGGAACCTCGGCGCGCACGGAATCGACCGCCTCGACGAAGTCGTCCTGGACGATGAAGGCCCGTGCCTCGCAGTTCTCGACGATGTACTGGAACTCGCGGGCGCTCAGCCGGAAATTGATCGGTACGGCGATGAGCCCGGCGAGCGCGGTCGCAGCGTAGATTTCCAACCACTCGACGCAATTGTAGGCCAGCACGCAGACGCGGTCGCCCTTGGCGACCCCGAGCCCGAGGAGTGCATTGGCGAGCCGGCAGGCGCGGCCATGCCAGACGCGAAACGTCATCTCGCGATCAAGGTCGCGCGCACCGATCTTGTCGGGCTGAAGGCGCGCGTGCAACGCCAGCGCGTCGCCGAAATGGGCCAGACTCTTGCCGATACCGATCATGCCGACCGCCCCCGATCCGCCTCGATCGGGGGCCCGAAGCTGGAGCGCCGCAATAGAGCCCGATTGCGACCGCAACGCAACATCCGCCTGCGCCCCGGCCGTCCAGCCGTCGGAATGGCGCCGCTACATCGCCCGGCGCGGCGCCGTGTCGAGGAACGCCTTGAGCTCCTTGGCGTAGAAACGGGCGTTGCCGGTCGTGCCGTGGCCGGTCGTCTCCGTGCTGGCCGGGATGAGATAGAGCTTGCCGTTCTTCACCCGCTTCATGGCCTGCTCCATGACGCCGGTTTCCGGCGGATTGCGCTCGTCGTCGGCCGCGTTGATGGCGAGCACCGCGGCCTTGATCTTCTCGAGGGCGGGCGAAGCGTCGTAGTCGGCCGAGGATCCCCACGCCCAGAGGAAATCGTTGGCGTCGGCCTTCATCGGTGCCGCCAAGCGCGCGTCGACCACCTTGTCGGCCTGTTCGTTGGTCGGCGCGATCTTCTGATAATGCAGCGTGCCGCCCGAGGTCGCGATGCCGAAGAACACGCTGGCGATCTTCATGAAGCGCGGCTGCGTCGTGTAGTTGCCGTTGTTGTATTCGGGATCGTTGCGGATCGTCTCCAGCATCATCCGCCGCAGCATCCAGTTGCGGCTCGCCATGGCGGTCGGCTGCGCGGCCATCGGCACCAGCGCGTCCATGTAGTCGGGGTATTTCTCGCCCCACAGCCAGACGTTCATGCCGCCCATCGAGTTGCCGATGATGAGCCGGACGTGACGGATGCCGAGCCCTTCCGCGAGCAGCCGGTACTGCGCGTCGACCATGTCGGCGTAGTCGTATTTCGGGAATTTCGTCTTGAGCCCGTCCGAGGGCTTCGCGCTCTTGCCGTGGCCGAGCGCGTCCGGGATGACGATGTAATATTTGCTGGCGTCAAGCGGCTGGCCGGGACCGAACAGTTCGCCGGCAAATCCCGCCGTGAGCATCCGGGCCGCCGAGCCGCCGCTGCCGTGCAGCACGACGACCGGCTCGCCGGAGGGTTCGCCGACGGTGGTGTAGTGCAGCTTGACCTCCGGCAGCGTCTCGCCGGTGTGGAACTTGAAATCATGCGCGACCCACTCGCCCTCCTTCGGCGCGGGATAGTCCGCCGCCCGCGCGGGCAGAGATGGCAGCAGCAACGCAAGCACGGCAAAGGCTGTAGCGGTCTTCATGGCGTCTCCCCGACGTTCGTGCGCGTTCGAGCGCGCTTGGAAGAAGTGTTGCACAAGCCGGCAAGCCGCAACAGGGCCTTGCATAGGCGGCGCAAAAATCGGTGAGCATGAGCGGTGAGTTGCTTTGCAAACGATCAAATAGTCGCGAGCGATCGTCTCACATCACCAGCACCGCCGCGCCCTGCAGCCGGCCTTCGCGCAGGTCGGTGAGCGCCTCGTTGGCGCGCTCGAGCGGATAGGGCGTGACGGACGTCTCGATGCCGGCCTGCGGGGCGACGGCAAAGAATTCCTGCGCGTCGGTCCGCGTCAGGTTGGCGACCGAGACGACCTGCCGTTCCTCCCACAGGATGCGATAGGGGAAGCCCGGAATGTCGGACATGTGGATGCCGCCGCACACGACGCGCCCGCCCTTCTTCACCGCGCGCAGCGCCGCCGGCACCAGCGCGCCGACCGGCGCGAAGATGATGGCGGCGTCGAGCGGCTC
>CAZIGW010000237.1:0-31388 GCA_964538565.1 uncultured Hyphomicrobiales bacterium
CCTCGTCCTCGGCGACGAAGACCTTGCCGTCCGGACCGTACCAGGCGGGAATCTGATGCCCCCACCACAATTGGCGCGAGATGCACCACGGCTGGATGTTCTCCATCCAGTTGAAGTAGGTCGCCTCCCATTGCTTCGGCACGAACACGGTGCGGCCGGCGCGCACCGCCTCGATCGCCGGCTCGGCCAGCGTCTTGGCGTCGACATACCATTGGTCGGTCAGATACGGCTCGATCACCGTGCCGGAACGGTCGCCGTGCGGCACCATGTGGGTGTGCGGCTCGATCTTCTCGAGTACACCCGCGGCTTCGAGCCGCTCGAGGATCTTCTTTCTCGCCGCGAAACGATCGAGGCCGTGCAGGCGTAGCGTCTCGTCGAGCTCGGCGGACTTCGGCACGCCGGCGAGGAAGGCTTCGTTGTCGGCGAGATTGAGCTTGCCCTCCTGGTCGAGCACGTTGACGAGCGGCAGGTCGTGGCGGCGGCCGACGTCGAAGTCGTTGAAGTCGTGCGCCGGGGTGATCTTCACCGCGCCCGTGCCCTTCTCCGGGTCGGAGTAGGAATCGGCGACGATCGGAATGCGGCGGCCGACGAGTGGCAGGATGGCGTTGCGGCCGACGAGATCGCGGTAGCGGTCGTCGAACGGATGCACCGCGACCGCCATGTCGCCGAGCATCGTCTCCGGCCGCGTCGTCGCGACCGTGATGAACGTGTCCGGCAGCCCCTCGATCGGATAGCGGATGTACCAGAGATGCCCCTTCACCTCGACCTGCTGCACCTCGAGATCGGAGATCGCGGTGAGGAGCTTGGGGTCCCAGTTGACGAGGCGCTTGTCCTTGTAGATGAGCCCCTGGCGATAGAGTTCGACGAACACCTTGGCGACCGCGCGCGACAGGCCCTCGTCCATGGTGAAGCGTTCGCGCGACCAGTCGCACGAGGCGCCGAGCCGCTTGAGCTGGCGCACGATGGTGCCGCCGGATTCCGCCTTCCAGGCCCACACGCGCTCGAGGAACCTCTCGCGCCCGAGATCGCGGCGCGAGGGCTCCTGGCGCTCCATGAGCTGGCGCTCCACCACCATCTGGGTGGCGATGCCGGCGTGGTCGGTACCGGGCTGCCAGAGCACGTCGCGCCCGCGCATGCGCTCGAAGCGGCAGAGCACGTCCTGCAGGGTGTTGTTGAGGGCGTGCCCCATGTGCAGCGATCCCGTCACATTGGGTGGCGGGATGACGATGCAATAGGGTTCGGCCTCGGCGCGCTCCGGCCGGCCGGCGCGGAAGACCCCCGCTTCCTCCCAGACCGAAAAGATGCGGCTCTCGATCTCCGACGGCTGGTAGGTCTTCTCGATCATGCTGGCATCCCGGTTGGGCAGGCCGGGTAGAAAGCGCGCCGTGCCTCGCCCTGTCAACGTCGGTCGACGTGCATGCGTTCGCGGCATGGGCCAGTGCAGAAACCGCGGGCGCGGCGGTTACTTGGCTTCGCTATAGTGCGCCACCCCGACGCCGACGGAACCTCTGTGCTCGCCCCCTCCTCGTCCTTCCCGGTCCCCTCGCAGACCCGCGCCATCGTGCTGCTCGCCCTCGCGGCCTTCGCCAGCCAGGCGATGGTGCGCTGCGCGGATTCCCTGCTGCCGCAGATCGCGACCGAATTCGGCACCAGCGTCGGGGTCGCTTCGGTGGTGGTGAGCGCCTACGCGTTCATGCACGGCTCGATCCAGCTCGTGATCGGCCCGGTCGGCGACCGGGTCGGCAAGTACCTGGCGATCGCCGTCGCCTGCGCCTGCGCGTCCGTCATCGTGCTCGCCTGCGGGCTCGCCCGCTCGCTGACCGAACTCACTCTCGCGCGGCTGGCCTCCGGGGCGACCGCCGCCTGGGTGATCCCGCTCGGCATGGCGTTCATCGGCGACGTCGTGCCCTACGCCCGCCGTCAGCAGGTGCTGGCACGCTATCTTTCCGGCACCATCACCGGGCTGCTGTTCGGACAGGCGGCAGGCGGCATTCTCGGCGACCTGCTCGGCTGGCGCACCATGTTCTTCGTACTCGCCGGCCTGTTCGCGCTGTCCTCGGTCGCGTTGTTCCGCGAACTCGCCGTCAACCCGATGACGCGGCCGCCGCGGCCGGAGCATCGCGCGCGCGGCGTGATCGAGGGCTATCGGCTCGTGCTCGCCAATCCGTGGGCGCGCATCGTCATGCTGGCGGTCTTCCTCGAGGCAGCCTTCGTGTTCGGCGCGTTCGCCTACGTGGGGGCGGACCTGCACCTTCGCTTCGGCCTGAGCTTCACGCTCGTTGGCCTGACCGTGGCGAGCTTCGGCGTCGGCGGGCTGCTCTACGCGGGCTTCGTCGAGCAGTTCGTCAGCCGCTTCGGCCAGATCGGACTGGCCGCCAACGGCGGACTCATCCTCGGGCTTGCCTATCTGATGCTCGCGCTCGCCCCCGCGTGGTGGCTGGCGCCGGTCGGCGCGACACTCGTCGGGCTCGGCTTCTACATGCTGCACAACACGCTGCAGACCAACGCGACCCAGATGTCGCCGGAGGTGCGCGGCACCGCCGTCTCGCTGTTCTCGGCCGCGCTCTACATCGGGCAGACCGTCGGCGTCGCGGTGATCGCCCCGATCGTCGATCGCGCCGGCGCGCCGGCCGCCTTCGTGGCCGCGGCGATCGTCCTGCCGGCGCTCGGCTTGTGGTTTTCCGGCCGGCTGCGCGGCCGCTGAAGCGCGCTCACCGCGCCAAGCCGGCCATGGCTCGGAAAACAAGAGCGCGCAGGACCGAGGCCTGGGACCGCGCTCAGCCGCGGCCGCGCGAGACGCGCTCGATCTCGGCCCGCACCAGGCGTTCGACCATCGTGGGCAGGTTGTCGTCGAGCCAGGCCTTGAGCATCGGACGCAGCATCTCCTTCACCAGCCCGTCGAGCGTCTGCGAATTCTGCACCAGCACCGTCTGGGCCAGCGTGTTGAAGGCCGAATCCACCGCCGCGGTCGTCGACGACGACAGCAGCGAGCGATCGGCGCCGGTCGTTTCGCGGAACTGCCGCCGCGCCTCGGTGATCGTGCTCGGCGCCGAGCGCGCCGGCTCGGCCGCCTCCGGCCCCTCGTCGAACACGATCTCGGGCCGGCTGTCGACCGTGCGGAATGCCGGAGTGGGCGGCGCCGGATCGGGCGCCGCCATGGCTTCGGTCAAGTCGAGAATGTCGTTCGACGCGGATTCGACCGCCGGCTTTTCGCTCGGCGCGGCGAAACTGGCCAGCATGGCGTCGATGTCGTCCTGATTGTTCGCCGCCGCGGGCGGCGGCGGCGCGGGGGGCGGCGCAGGCGGAGGCGGAGGCGCGGCGCGCGGCGGCACCGCGGCAGGTTTTGCCGCAGCCGCCGGCTTTGCCGGTTCAGATTTTGGCGTCTTTGCCGCGTCGTCGTCGGCAATAATCCGCCGGATGGAGGCAAGGATTTCCTCCATCGAGGGCTCTTGAGCCTTCGCCGCTTGTGTCATTCCCGCATCCCTGCCGCCCAGCCGCAACGGCATCTGATCGTCGCTGGCGAATCACTTGTGACCACCACGCCGCCTGTGGGAATCAAAGTATGGCATGACGAAGATCAGACGCAAACAACAGCATGTGGATACACACCGGACTTTCTGGTCGCCGCACAGGATGAACTGCGCTCAGCGACCGTCCGGCGTACGCACCCCGATCCACGCGTCGCGCACCTGCTGATAGTGCGTCATCGGATCGTAGATCGGTACCTTGAGCCCGAGCGCGACGGCCGACAGGTTGCCGACCGACGACAGCAACGTGTAGGAGGCGACCACGCGGTCGCGTTGCGCGGTGACCAGCGCCACCCGGGCATTGACGAGTTCCTGCTGCGCGTTGAGGACGTCGAGCGTGGTGCGCTGGCCGACGCGCGCTTCCTCACGCACGCCGTTGAGCGCTACCTCGGCGGCCGTCACCTGCGCCTGCGAGGATTCGATCGTCGCCTTGGCGGCTTCGAGCTGCCCCCACGCTTGCACCACGTTGGCCTGGATCTGGTCGCGCGCCGTCTCGAGGTCGAGCCGCTTCTGGCCGAGCGTCTCCTTCGATTGGCGAATCGTCGCGTACTCCGTCCCTCCCTGATAGAGGGGGACGCTGATCTGGCCGATCAGCGACGTGCTGAACTGCCGCAACTGCTGGGGAAACTGCACCTCCCAGTTCTGCTGGGCATTGGCGTTCACGGTCACGGTCGGATAGAGCGCGCCCTCCGAGATCTTCACCTGCAGGGCCGCGACGTCGACGCCGAACATCGCCGCGGTGACGGTCGGGTTCTGCGCCCTGCCCTGCGCCACCGCCGCCGGGAGCGTGCGCGGGGACAGGCGGTCGACCGGGCTCGCCGGCGAGAGCTTTCCGGGCTCGACGCCGATCACCTGTCGATATGTCGCCTTGGAGGTCGTGTAGTTCGACTGCGCGACGAGCAGCTGCGACTGGCCGGCGGCGAGTCGCGATTCGGCCTGCGCGACGTCCGTCTTCGTCACTTCGCCGACGTTGAAGCGGTCGCGCGTCTGCCGAAGCTGTTCCTGCAGAACCCGTACGTTGTTGCGCTGGAGCTCGAGGATCGCCTCGTCGCGCAGGAGATTCATGTAGGCGGTCGCCGCGTTGAGCAGCACCGTCTGTTCGATGAGCCGCAGCGTCTCGCGCGCGGCCGAAACCTGACTCTCTGCCTGGCGGGTGCGATTGGCGGTGCGAAATCCGTTGTAGAGCGTCTGCGACGCGGTGATGCCGACCGTCCGCGGCGCGAAGTTGAAATGGGACTCCGTGTAGACAGCCTGATTTGGATTGGTCGGGCTGACGCTCTTGCTGAGCGTATCCTGGTACTGCTCGCCCGCCGTCGCGGTCGCGGTGATCGTCGGACGATATCCGGACAGCGCCTGCGGGACCGTTTCGTCGGTCTGACGCAGGATGGCGCGCTGTGAATTGAGCTGCGGATTGTTCTGATAGGCCAGCGCCAACGCACCCAGCAGGGTGTCGGCGCGCACGGCGGCAGGCAGGAGGCATAGCCCGACCCCAACGATCGCCGAAACGGCGACCGTTGGAAGAATCCCTCGCCCCTTCGTCATTCCACCACCACTTTCGTTCGCGCTTGAGTTCCCCGATACGCGACCGATCGTCCCCACAAATCGATGATCACCCCGTTAACCATAAGGACCTATGCGGCGGTTTGAAACCCCTGTCCATTCCCCTGTAAGAACAAAGATGTAGACTGGGGCAGCGAGGCCACACCGGCCCCGCGAAGGTTCCGCCGATTCGGTCAGAACACGAAGGCAGGAGTCGAGGAAAAGCCCGGCAACAATGGGGCCGTGGTGTCGAAAATCGGGCGGCCGCTCACATCCCCGTGGTCGGCGCGGTAGAGCATGGCGCGCGCGGCCGGTCCGGTTCCCAGGATGCCGACGAGCCGTCCTCCGTCCTTGAGCTGTCCCAACAGCGGGCGAGGGACGATCTCGGTGGCGCCGTGCAGGAGAATCACGTCGTAGGGCGCGACGGCAGGCCAGCCGTCCTTGAGGGGGCCTGTCACCACGGTGACATTGGCCAGCCCGAGTTCCTTCAGCACGCCTTCGGCGGCGCGGGCGAGCGCCGGGTTTTCCTCGAGCGCGAACACCGAGCCGGCCAGCGTCGACAGGATCGCCGAGGCGTATCCGGTGCCGCAGCCCACGTCGAGCACCCGGTCCGTCGGGCCGATCTCGGCCGAGTGGATCAGCTTGGCGATCACCATCGGCTTGAGCAGGTAGCGCCCGGCGCCACCCGGCAGCCCGTCGAGGGGAATGTCGAGATCGAGATAGGCGAGCGCCGCCTTGGCGGCCGGCAGGAACTTCTCCCGCGGCAGCCGCAGCATGGCGCCCAGCACGTTCGGGTCGGTGATGTCGGCCGGCCGGATCTGGCCGTCCACCATCATTCGCCGTGCCTCTGCAAAGTCCATGCGCAGTCCCCCGCCGCGACGCCATCGACGGCGTCGCGTCCTTTTGCGGCAAGGCCGCCGAAAACGCAAGTCGCGGGCCGACGGCCGCGGCCTGCGCGTCGATGCGCTCCGCTTACGACCGTCTGCGAAAAGCGCAGCGACGCGTTTGCCAGCAGGCCGACAGGTTCAGGCCCGGCGAGCCGGGTTGACGGGACAACGGCCCGCGCCCTAGACAGGCGGCCGCGCCGGCCCGCGTTACGTCGTGGCGGCGCGTGCGGGGTTCCTTGCTTCCACTCCTGCCGGAACCCCCCTATTCTCAAGCCTCAAGGCCACGTGGCGGAGTGGTTACGCAGCGGTCTGCAAAACCGTTTACGCCGGTTCAATTCCGGCCGTGGCCTCCATTTCCCTGTGAGGCAGCAGCGAACGGCGCGCGCCGATGAGCCAGCGCGCGCACGTTGCAGGCCTTGATCTGCGGCCCCGTCGACTTGAGGCCTTCGAACGTGAAATCGACGCGCCCGGCCGAAACGTCGTTCAGCGCCGCCGAACCGCTGCGGCAGGGCACGTGCACGATGTTCGTGCCGGCATGAACTTGAACAGTTCGCCGCCGACGGGGAAGAGCCGTTGCCGGAGGACGCGTTGCTCAGCTTGCCGGGATTCTGTCGGGCGCGCGCGATCAAGCGACGCCGCTCGCTGCATGCCGTGCCGGGTCGAAATCGTGCCGCCCAATCGCGCTAATAGGCGACGCCACCGTCGCTCAGTGCCGGCTCGACATGCGCGCGCAACAGTTGCTGCAGGCGGTGTCTGCCCATGGGAGACATCGCTTCTGCCTTTTCGAGGAGATGCTTTCGCACACTGGCAAGCCAGGCTCCTTCCGAAGCCAACGCGGCCTTCAGCCCCGCCTGCTCATAGCGCGTTTTCAGGGCGTCGAAGACGACACGCTGGTGCGTGGGACTGAGTTTCAACAACGACGCGGCGAATTTTCCTGGATCGATCGTCGCCAGGACTGGAGTCTGGTGAAACTTGTTTTCGTCGCTGTTCGTGCGGCAGATGCGGCGGAAATAGAGATGCGGGTCCCGTTCCATTTCGGCCAGCAGCCTCTCGCCTTCTCTCGGCAGATCGTCTTCGGCCACCTTCCTGCGCATGCGCACCATGTAGTCATGGAGCTCGCGAAACTCGGGCGTGTCTGACTCGTAGATCTGCAGACCCGCATAACCTCCAGCCCCGAAGTCGTCTGCGCCGGCCGAATACTCGATCCTGCTCAAGCTGCCGCTCCGGTACAGATCATCGACGTACCGCTTTCCCTCGGCGATGACCTGAGCGAGGCTTCTCTGCAGAATCCGGATACGGGCCAGAAAAAGGCGAAGACCGAATACATGCAGGATCTCGCCGATCTGCAGGAATATTCGGTTGGCAAACTGGCGCTCCATCCGATCGAGAGCGGCGTTGAACTGCAGTTCGCTTCGCTCGAACCAGAACCAGACGGTGCGCCATGCGGGTTCCTCCTCCACCCGGACAAAATGCCGGCTCGCATCGATGCACGAGCGTATGGCTTCCGCGTTGACGATCCCGGTCGACAGAACGTCGATCACGACGTCGTCGGAGAGTATCGGGTCATACAGGTTGATCTCGGGATACCGCTCGGCAGCATGGACGATCGGCGGCTTCTCGCCGTCTCGGTCGGTCATTGCGGCAAAAAGCTGGTCCTTCCGAGATGCCAGATCGGTCGCGCTGATGTGGCCGGCCTTCAGCTCGAACGACAGGGCGAAGAGCAAACGCACCAGATCGGTCATCGCCTCCTTGTTCTTGCGGTGCCTGTCGGTGAGAGCCGCATGGAGGCGATCAAAATCCCACATCGTCTGTTGCAGGATGCGGAGATTGTTCAATCCGGACTGCTTGTAGACGGATGCGATTTCGGCACGGCATTCGTGCAGCAACGCTCGGCACGGCTCGGTCACGGACGCCAGGAAGCTCTCGTAGGCGTCATCGAAGGAGGAAGTCACTTCCAAGGTCTTGCCGACAAGCTTCTCGCGGCGCCGGAGATAGTCCCCACGATCGCCCACTTCCTCCTCGTTGGCGATGATGATCACTTTCGATCCGTCGTGCTCCACGAAATGGTTGATGTATCCCAGGACTTTGTTGATCGGGCCTTCGCACCGCTCGAGATCGTCGAACACGTACAGTTCCGCACGAGGGTCGACCAGGTCGCCGACCTTGACGTTGCGATGGGATCCCGGCGGCTCCAAAAGCGGCCCGTCGACTTGCGCGCGGGCCCTCGCCGTCTTCCGTACAGGCGCCGGATCGATTGCCTGAAGAAGTGCCGCGTCGATCTCCTCGATCGTCCCGAGGCCAAAGAGGCTCACGTAGACGTGCTTTCCCGGCGGCACAATGTTTTGGTTCCTCAGGAATTCCTTGACCAGATAGGTCTTGCCGACACCCCACGGCCCGTTGATCAGAACGGCATAGAACGGCGAATACGGCAGTGAAACGTAGTGGGAAAGATAATCTCGAACATGAGCGTTCGCTTTCACGACCCGACGGCTGTCCATGTCCTGCCCCTCCCCCACCGATTGTTCTTTCTTGCCCTTGGGCCGGATATTATACGAACTTGAGGCGGTTCTGCGGTTTCGCGCCAGCGGCCGGCGTCCTTCGGAACGAGGCGAAACCGGGCGACGCGCCGCGTGATCACGCCCTCGTCCCCTGCTCGCGCGACAGTCGTGAGGGGGAGCCTCGTCAACCCGGTTGCGGGGCTCTCGGGTCGCCGCCCACCTGCGGAATGGAGACAGTGCCCAGGTCGCGCGGATGCTGCCGTGTGCGGCCGGCCTTCGCCCATGCGCCCGCGTTCGCCCGCTCCACATTGGCGAGAAAGCAATCGGCGCTTCTCTGCCAGCTCATGGCAAGCGCGTGGCGACGGCAATCCGCGGGTGAGAGCGTGAGCGCGCGCAGGCACGCCGAGCGGAGGTCCTCGTCCAGCACGCCGACCGGCGCGCCGGCGATGACATCGGCGGTGGCGGCGACCGGAAAGCCGGCGACCGGCACACCGCTCGCCAGCGCCTCGAGCAGCACGAGACCGAACGTGTCGGTGCGGCTCGGAAACACGAAGGCGTCGGCGCCCGCGTAGATTTCCGCCAGCGCCTCGCCCTGCCGCGCGCCGAGAAACACGGCGTCGGGGAAGCGATGCGCGAGATCCGCGGCGGCCGGACCGTCGCCCACGACCAGCTTGGTTCCGGGCAGGTCGAGCGAGAGAAACGCGTCGAGGTTCTTCTCGACCGCGAGCCGGCCGACCGACAGGAAGATCGGCTTCGGCCACGGGAGCGAAACGGCGCGCGGCCGGAAGGCGGCCGTGTCCACGCCGCGCGGCCACAGCGCCACCGCGCGAAATCCCCGGCTCGTCAATTCGTCGGCGAGCGAGGGGGTCGGCGCCATCACGAGCCGGCCGGCATTGTGGAAGCGGCGCAGCCACGCCCAGATCCAGCCGTCCGGGATCGGCCAGCGCGCGGCCGCGTAGTCGGCAAAGCGCGTGTGGAAGCTCGTGGTGAACAGGCGCGCGCGCGAGAGGCAATAGGAACGCACGAAATGCCCGATCGTCCCCTCGGTGACGACGTGGATGGCGTCGGGCCGGAACGCCTCGATCTCGCGCGCGATCCTGCGCGGCGTGGGCAGCGCGAGCCGGATGCTGCGATAGGACGGCAGCCCGAGCGTCGGCATGCCCTCGGGCGTGAGCATGCGCACCGTCGCGCCGCGACGCTCGACCATCGGCACCAGCGCGCTCAGCGTGCGGACCACTCCATTGATCTGCGGGTGCCAGGCGTCCGTCGCAATCAGAATGCGCATCAGGTCACGCGCGCCTCCGCACGCTCTTCCTCCCTTGCCTCGCGTTCCGGGGTCCGCCTACGCGATTCCTGTCTCAGATCTGTGACGATCGGGCCGCGACCTCCTGCCCGCCGGCTGTCTTCGATCTGTCGCGGGGGAATGCAATAGCATTGTCGATGGCGGCTCGATGCGCTAAGGCAGCCCTGCAGGCGCGGCGTCTCGATCGATTTCGCCGATTCCGCATGTTCGATCGCGCGCCCGGCGCGCCTGGAGCTTTCCCACCCGCATGCACGATTGGCCCGGACCGCGCACCGCCCGAGCATCCACGCGCGCCGACCGCCTGATGAACGCATGGACCCGGCTCGCCGCGCGGCTGCGGTCGCGCGTGCGGTGGAAGCTCGTCGGCTTCGTGCTCAGCGCCACCATCACGTTGGTGTCGCTGCTCGCGCTCTGGCGAATTCTGCATGGCATCAGGATCGACGAAGTGGTGGCCGCGCTCGGCCGACTGCCGCGCGGCAACGTCGTGGCGGCGGGACTGTTCGTCGGCTGCGCCTATGTGATGCAGTCCTTCTACGACCTGTTCGCCCTGCGCACGATCGGCAAGCCGAACGTCCCCTACCGGATCGCCGCGCTCGCGAGTTTCACGAGCTACGCGATAGGACACAACGTCGGCGCGACGGCGTTCAGCGGCGGCGCGGTGCGCTACCGCATCTATTCGTCCTGGGGGCTCGGCGCGCTCGACGTCGCCAAGATGGCGTTCGTGACCGGGCTGACGTTCTGGCTCGGCAATGCCGCGGCGCTCGGCGTGGCGGTGGCGCTGCGGCCCGACGCCGCCGGCATGCTCGATCACCTGCCGGCCGCCATCAACCGGCTGATCGCCGTCGCGGCGCTCGGCCTGCTCGGCGCCTACGTGGCCTGGGTCTGGCGCCGGCCGCGCGAATGGGGCGCGGACAACTGGCACATCGCGCTTCCGAGCGGGCCGCTGACCTTCGTGCAGATCGCGATCGGCATCGGCGATCTCGCCTGCTGCAGCCTCGCCATGTATCTGCTGTTGCCGCCCGAACCGCACATTCCGTATCTCACGTTCACGGTCATCTTCGTGACGGCGACCCTGCTCGGGTTCATCAGCCATGCGCCGGGCTCGATCGGCGTGTTCGATGCGGCGATCCTGGTCGGCCTCTCGCAATTCGACCGCGAGGCGCTGGTGGCCGGACTGCTGCTCTTCCGCCTGATCTATTTCGTCCTGCCGTTCGGTCTCGCGCTCACGCTCGTCGCCTCGCGCGAGGTGTTTCTCGCCAGGCGCAACGGCGGCGGGCCGACGGCCTGATCTCCCGCCCCGTCTCGCACGCATTCCGCCGTCCGCCGGTCCTTGCGCCGGACGTGGCGATTTTCTAACGTCCGCAGGGGCGCAGGCCCGACGTGACCCGGCTGTCGCTTCGCTTGCACGGACGAACGAGGTTGCGATGACGGGGAAGTTCATCGTCCGGATCGCTTGTCTTGCAGCCGCCTTGGCCCTCCCGCAGGCATCGCCTCTCGCAGCCGCCACGCTTGCGCGCGACACCTACGGCTGCCCGACGCCGGCGATGCTCGATCAGCTCGAGAACCGGATCGCGCAAGGCGACAAGGGCGCCTTCGAGCAGCTCACCGGGCACGGTTGCGTGCCGCTGTCCAAGGGACAATCCGTGATGCTCGGC
The DNA here is from genome assembly GCA_964538565.1 of uncultured Hyphomicrobiales bacterium. GTDB lineage: Bacteria > Pseudomonadota > Alphaproteobacteria > Rhizobiales > Xanthobacteraceae > CAYVBN01. Next base: position 11,410 of record CAZIGW010000237.1, read on the forward strand.
AAGACGGTGCGCTCGGCGGTATGCGTCAAGCGCCGCGGCGAGCCGCGCTGCCTGTGGACCAACAAGGACGCGCTCGTCCGCTGAGCACGTCGCGCCGCGCCACCCTGCCCCGGTTCCCGCTCCGACCCCGAACGAGCGCCGGCGTCGCGGCGCGCGACATCACATGGCCCCAATTGCGGCTACCCTCCGGAGACCGGCATTGGTGCCGGCCAAGGACTGTTGGGAGGTGTCGTCATGAAGACACCGTTGCTCGCGGCCGCCGCGGTGCTTGCCCTCGCCGCTCTCCCCGCCAAAGCGCAGACCGTCGAACTCGTCGCCGACATGCTGCCGCCCGAACCGGGGCTCGGGCTGCCTCCTTACGCTCCGCCGCCGCGCTATTCCGCGCCGGCGCCGCGCTACGAGTACGAGGAACGCTACGAGCCGCCGCGCGTCTATGGTCCGCGGTATGGTGAGACGTACGGGCCCGGCGCGGAGCCTTACGGCTACGGCTATGCATACCGGCGCGACGGCTACGGCGCGTACCCGCGCTACGAGGATTCGCGCGACGATCCGCCCCGGCCGCCGGCGGACATCGCCGAGGCGCCCTATGCGCCCGGCTACGATCCCGGTCCGCGCTACGCTCTGCCGGCGCCGCCCGTGGCCGAGCCAAGGCCCGTTCCGTACGGCGCCGCGCAATGCGACTGGCCGCGTCGCGAGCCCTATTGGGATGGTTATCGCTGGGTCCGTCCGCGTCCGCGCGCCTGCGAATAGCAGCCTCGCCGCCTCCCCGCCTGCAGGTCTGTCGGCGCGTCCGCGGGAGGGCTGGCCCGCGGCCGTCGATCCCTGCCCCGGCGGGGGTCCGCAAGCCCGGACGATGCCTCTCTAAGGCGATTCGGTTAACCTTTTGCTGCCATGCAAAAGGAAATTTGCTGCTATGCGGCAAGCGGCGGTTTTCTTTGTGGAATACCAGCGTATATACACTTCGAACCGAATCGGAGATTGCCCCCATGACAGCCATCGCCCTGCTCGCGTCGAGCCTGCACAATTCCAAGCTGAGCGCCATCCTTCGCCGCATCGGCGAGTTCTTCGAGGCGGTCGAGGAAGCGCACGAAATGGCCGCGCGCTATCGCTCGCTCTCGCGCCTGTCCAATTCGGAATTGGCGCGCTTCGGCATCAAGCGCGAGGACATCGCCCGCGTGGCGATCTTCGGCAAGGCCGCCTGAGTTCCGAACGAACCGCCGCGAGCACGCGGCGCCTTCTGCCCGATCCTCGCTCCGACGCCTGCCGTCGGATCGCCCCGGCAGCCCGACGCTCCGTTGCGCGAGCGCTGCCGCCGACCTTCCCTCGAAACGCCGCCGAACGATCTCAAGCCCGTGCCGTCGATGCCCCATCTTGGCTGCGACGGCGCGGGCTTGCGTCGTGGTGATCGAATTCGCGCTTTGCAAACCCTGCGGGCGTTTGTTATACGCGCGCACTGCCGAGCTTCGCTGCGTCGTCGTTCCCCGGTAGCTCAGTGGTAGAGCAACCGGCTGTTAACCGGTTGGTCGCTGGTTCGAATCCGGCCCGGGGAGCCAAGCACTCGCCTTTTTCTCCGAGGCGGCGCGCCGCTGGCGACGAGCGGCAATCGTAGATTTTCCATCTAGCCACTGTGGAACCCAACGGCCGCGACTTCGTTGGAGTGGCGGGAGGGATGGGATGACTGCCGCCGCCGACACGAGTTCTGCCTCGAGTCCCGGACGCGCAGCGCCGACGGTCCTCCTGGTCGAAGACGAAGTGCTCATTCGCATGGCGCTGGCGCAGGAACTGCGCAACGGCGGCTACACGGTGATCGAGGCCGCCAGTTCCGAGGAAGCGCTGCGCATCCTTCGCAGCAACATCCCGGTCGATCTCGTCCTCACCGACATCCGGATGCCGGGGTCGATGGACGGCGCGGACCTCGCGCGCACGATCCGCACCGGATATCCGGCCATCAAGGTCGTGATTTCATCGGCCTACACGCCGGATTCCGATCTCCTCGGCACCGTCGACCGCTTCCTGTCCAAGCCGATCGATTTCGACCGCCTCGTCGACGAGATGAAATCACTGCTTCCATGACGGAACAGCCTCGCGGCGAAAATCATTGATGGACTTGTGAGCCCGGAGAACCCAAGAACCGAAACCGTTCTGGTCATCGACGACGATGTCTACGTCCGGCTTGTCATTTCCGAATACTTGCGTGGCTGCGGATACAAGGTCGTCGAGTGCGCCAATGCCGACGAGGCCCTGACGGTCCTTCGACATTCGGAGATCGCACTGGACCTCGTGCTCAGCGACCTCGAAATGCCGGGTACGGTCGACGGATTTTCACTCGCCACGTGGATCCGGAAGAATCGCCCGGGGCTCGACGTGGTGCTGACCGGCAACGTGCGGCGCGCCGCCAACGCCGCGAAGGACCTTTGCGACCAGGGCCCGACGCCGCAGCCGGAGCATCCCGACCTGATCATAGACCGCATCCGGCGCCTGATGGCCGCGCGACCACCGCGCGAACGCTAGGTCCGCGGTGGCGCGCGAATTGCGTGGATCGAGCCGGCGCGCACGCACGTCGAAGACGCCTTCGACGCAGGCGATTTGGGTCACTGCGCTTTCCGCGCCGAGGCTTTGGCGCAAGACCCGCCGACGTTGGGCGTGCGGCCCCACGCCCGTCCGCTCATTTGCGCGACTGAACGCGTGCCGCAAGCGCGCTCCGGCAGGCCTCGGAGAGCTGATCGCGCTTCTCGTTCAGGCACTGCCGAACGCGTCCGCCGCCGGCGCAGAGCGCACGCACGTCCTCGCGGCACGCGTCGCGCAGCGAGGTCGCGACCGGGGTGGTCGATTGGGCGGCCGCGTAGCGCAGCCCGAACGGCAGCGCCATGGCGACCACGAAAAGGGCGATCAGCACGGCGGCGCCGAACGCCAGATCGAGCGGAATTCTTTCCGCGGATACATCGTTGGGATTCTGTTTCACGGCGTGTCTCCTTGATCGTCAAACGAAGCGGGCGACGGGCCGCGAAGGGAGCGTTCCTTCGCGGCCGGTGATGCGCAGGCGAGATGCGTGCGCCATGTCGCCGTCACCAGGCGCAGACCCGCTGCGGACCGGCGGGCGTGCTGCGCCACCAGCAGCGCGGGTAGGGCGGCGGCCCGTAGTAGGCGTAGGGCCGGTAGACCGGCAGGCCGTTCGGATGGCACCAGCCCCACGGCCCGCGATGCCAGCCGAGGCCGCAGCCCTGGCGAACCTGGATGACCTCCTCGCTCACGCCGCGCGCCGCGAGGGTCACGGCCGACGGGGCGGGAAAAGCCTGCGCGAGGGTCGCGCCGGCCATCACGGCGGCAAGGGTCGTCGTTGATAACAGAAGTTTTCGCATGTAAAGAACCTCGCGGGTTGGGTTATCACTGGGCCGCGCGGCGCCGACGGGCGCCGCGGGACGGCGCGCCGGACCGGAGTTGGGGGCTCTCCGGTCCGGCGGCCACAACGCCGCGCCCGTCAGTAGCCGTACCGGTTGGGATAGGCCGTGACCGAGCCGCTGCGCGTTATGCTGTTGCCGTTCGGACCCGTGGTCGTGCGCGTGTAGTTGTAGGTCCAGGGGCCGGAGTGCGTGATGCTGGCGGTGCGGGAGACCGTGCGCCCGTTCGGGCCCGTGATCGTCGCCGAGCGCGAGCAGGTCCCGCCCGCGCACCCGCCGGAGAACTGGCCGTCGTAGGTGCCGCGCCGGGTCGTGACCGTGCCGCTGCGGGTCCAGGCCGCGGCCTCCGAGATACTGGCGAGGCTGAACGCGCCGACGAGCAGCGCGGAGAGAATGGGAAAGTTCATCGCGTCCCTCCTGCGAGGTGAGAAGTGGTCCGTCCCTCGGTGGCCCCCGCGGCACCGAACGGGCGCCACTCTGGCCGCGCGGCTTTGCGCCGAGATTTCAGGAGGAGATCGATTTGTAACGTTTTGTAACGTGCCGGCGGCGTAGGGTTGCCGTCCCGACACGGCGATTTAGAGTGCGCGCATGTCCGGCCAGGCCATCTTGATCGTCGAGGACGATCGCGAGATCCGCTCGTTGCTCGTCGATTTCCTCGCGCGGGAAGGATACGAGGCGATCGGCGCCGAGGACGGGCCCGCGATGGATCGCGCGCTCGCCCGCCTGCGTCCCGATCTCGTGGTCCTCGACGTGATGCTGCCGGGCGAGGACGGCCTGTCGATCTGTCGGCGCCTGCGCGCCAAGGGCTCGCTGCCGATCCTGATGCTGACCGCCAAGGGCGAGGACATCGACCGCATCGTCGGACTCGAGCTCGGTGCCGACGACTATCTGCCCAAGCCGTTCAACCCGCGCGAGCTGCTCGCCCGCATCCGTGCGATCCTGCGGCGCGTCTCGTCCGTGCCGGCCAAGGAGCTCTGCCGCCGCCTCGCCTTCGGCGCCGTCGTGGTCGATCTCGAGGCGCGCACCGTGACGGGAGCCGACGGCGCCACGGTCGAACTCACGTCGGCCGAGTTCGACCTGCTCGCCTGCTTTCTCGAACGGCCCAAGCGCGTTCTCTCGCGCGAGCAGCTCCTCGACTGGACGCGCGGACGCATCGCCGCTCCCTACGACCGGACGATCGACGTCTCGGTGAGCCGGCTGCGCCGCAAGCTGGCCGTCCTCGACCCGCAGGCGGCATCTTCCGTCAAGACCGTGCGCAACGGCGGCTATCTGTTCGCCGGCGACGTACGCGTGCCTTGACCTCCTCGCCCGGAGACGTCCTCCATGCCCCGCATCCGCATCGCGAGCCGGCTCGCGCTCATCGTCGTCGGCGGCGTCGTGCTGGTGCAGATTCTCATGGCGGCGGCCTATTTCGCCGATCGTCATCGCGTCGCCCCGGGTGCTCCCTACCCGCGCCTGCTCGAGCGGACCGCCGCGCTCGTCCAGGTGCTCGACCGCGTTCCGGTCGCCGACCGTCCTCTCGTGCTGCGGGCGGCGGCGGGCGCCGACTTCCTCCCGCGGCTGCGCGAGGAACTGCCGCAGGAGGTCGTTCGCACGCCCGTCCTTCGCTTCGCCGAGCGGCGCCTGCGCCTGATGCTCGGTCCCGACGGCCGCGACCGGTTGATCGCCGTCTCGCTGATGGCCGACGAACGCCACAACGCACGCCGCGCGGCGCGGGTGCGCGACCTGCTCGGGGCGCGGCTGCATACCGTCGTCGGACTTTCCTCGGGCGGCTATCTGGAAGTGGAATCGGCCAGCAACCTGGTGATGCGGCTGTTCGGAATTCCGGCGGGGCTCGTGGCGGGCGTCCTCTCCTTCGCGATCGCCGTCATGGCGTTCATCGCCGTGCGGCACGAGACGCGCCCCCTCTCCGAACTCACCGCCACGGTCGGACGCATCGGGCCGACGATCGAGCCGCAGCTGATCGCCGAACGCGGTGCGCCCGACGTGCGCGCGCTCATTCGCGCCGTCAACGCCATGCAGACCCGCATCGCCGAGCTGGTGCGCAGCCGCACCCTGGTGCTCGGCGCCATCGGACACGACCTGCGCACCTATGTGACGCGCCTGCGCCTTCGTCTCGAGCTGCTGCCGGAAAGCGAGCAGCGCGGCAAGGCGGCGGCGGACCTCGACGGCATGCAGGCGCTGGTGGACGACGCCCTGGTGTTCGCCCGCGCCTCCTTCGGCAATGGATCGGGCGAGAGCGCCGATCTCGCGAAGATCGTCCGCGCCGACGTCGAGGCGCGCGCCGCGCAGGGGGCGGCGGTCACCTTCGCGGGCGGAAAGGACCCGCTTCCGGTGCGCGGTTCCCCGGTTGCGCTGGCCCGCGTCACCGCCAATCTCGTCGCCAACGCGCTTGCATACGGCGGCAACGCCGACGTCTCGCTCCATCCGTCGGCCGAGGCGGTGGAACTCCGGGTGGAGGATCGGGGCCCGGGCATTCCGGCCGGCGAGCGCGCCAACGTATTCGAACCGTTCTACCGTCTCGAGCCGTCGCGGAATCGCGACAGCGGCGGCGCCGGCCTCGGCCTTACCATTGTCCGACAGATCGTCCAGAGCCTCGGCGGAGCCGTCGAGATCGAGGATCGGCCCGGCGGCGGCACGCGCGTGCGAGTGCGACTGCCGCGGGCAGAGACGCCGGACGTTACGTCACCAGCGGCCGGCGGCATCGCGTGATCGCCAGGGGCGGCGCGCCCAGGGCCACGCTGCGCCGCCGCATCACTTGGCGCAACTTGGCGCACTGCGCTCGGGTGCGGGACGAGGGGGAAATGTGGCCCCGTCGGTCGTTCGTTTCGTTCCGCGCCGCCGCGATGAAATTCGGCGTTGCAGCGTCGGGGCTTTAAATAATAAATTATGCCACCGCGACGAAACGCGCACTGGTGGATTTCCTGGGGAGGATGGCGAAATCGGCACAGCGCGGAATCCGTCCGCGTCCACGACACGCGCCACGCGCCGCAACACGGCGACGGAAGCGCGAAGACCAGGAAATGTCAGGGAGGAAAACAGAATGCAACGCTCAATCCGTGCGTGTGGTGCGGGTGCAGCCATGCTGCTCGGCACCGCGCTGGCGGCCGCGACACCCACCGCGAGTTTGGCCTGGGAGCCGACCAAGCCGATCGAGATCATCGTGCCGGCCGGCACGGGCGGCGGCGCCGACCAGATGGCCCGCGTCGTGCAGGGCATCGTCACCAAGCACAATCTGGCCAAGCAATCGGTCGTGGTGATCAACAAGTCGGGCGGAGCCGGCGGCGAAGGCTTCCTCGACGTGAAGAATTCCAAGGGTGACGCGCACAAGCTGATCATCACCCTGTCCAACCTCTTCACGACGCCGCTCGCGACCGGCATTCCGTTCAACTGGAAGGACATCACCCCGGTCGCCATGATGGCGCTCGACGAGTTCGTGCTGTGGGTGAACGCCGAGACTCCCTACAAGACGACCAAGGACTACGTCGACGCGATCAAGGCGGCGCCGGACGGCCAGTTCAAGATGGGCGGCACCGGGTCGAAGCAGGAAGACCAGATCATCACGGTCGCGCTCGAGAAGGCGATCGGCAAGAAGATGACCTACATTCCCTACAAGGGCGGCGGCGCGGTCGCCGTGCAGCTCGTCGGCAAGCACATCGATTCGAGCGTCAACAATCCGATCGAGGCCGTCGCGCAATGGCGCGCCGGCAAGCTGCGGCCGCTCTGCGTCTTCGACAGCAAGAAGCTCGACTACCACGAGAAAATCGCGGGCGACATGGCGTGGAACGACATCCCGACCTGCAAGTCCTCCGGGCTCGACGTCGAATACACGATGCTGCGCGGTTTCTTCATGCCGCCCGGCGTGAGCAACGACGAGGTTGCCTACTACGTCGATTTGATGAAGAAGGTGCGCGAGACGCCCGAGTGGAAGAAGCTCATGAACGACGGCGCCTACAACCAGACCTTCATGTCGGGCGCCGAATTCACCAAGTGGGTTACGGACGCAGAGAAGCTGCATGAAGGACTGATGCGGTCCGCGGGCTTCCTCGCCAAGACCAACTGACGGGGCGGCGAGAAGTTCGAGGACGAAATGAATCAATCGGTCAATGAATCCGGTGGGACGGGTCCGTCCCACCGGGGCGTTGAAATCGGCGTCGCGGCCTTCATCGCGCTGCTCGCCATCATCATGATCGCCGGAAGTCTGCAGGTCGGGATCGGCTGGGCCGCCGAGGGCCCCCGTGCCGGCTTCTTTCCGTTCTACGTCTCGGTGCTGATCCTCATCTCCTGCGCCATCAACCTGGCGCAGATCTTCATGGAGCGGAGCGAGAAGGTCTTCGCCGACTGGGCGCAGCTGCGACAGGTCGTGGCGGTGGTCATACCGGCCGCCGTCTACGTCGCGCTCGTCCCCTATCTGGGCATCTATGTGTCGTCGGCGTTGCTGATCGCCGCCTTCATGCGATGGCTTGGCCGCTACAACTGGCTGCTCATCGCCCTGGTGGCGATCGGCGTCCCGCTCGCGACCTTCCTGATGTTCGAGCTCTGGTTCCTGGTGCCGTTGCCGAAGGGACCGCTGGAAAACTATCTCGGATACTGACCGCCAAGGCATCCTTCCGACAGGCCGCTTTCGCCTCACTGGGTCGACGATAATGGAAGACATCTTCAACCTGTTTCACGGCTTTGCGGTCGTCGTTCAGCCGTTCAACCTCGTGCTGATGGTGGTCGGGATCGTGCTCGGCGTGATCGTCGGCGTTCTGCCCGGACTGGGCGGCGCCAACGGCGTCGCCATCCTGCTCCCCCTCACCTTCAGCATGTCGCCGACCTCGGCGATCATCATGCTGTCGTGCATCTACTGGGGCGCCTTGTTCGGCGGCGCCATCACGTCGGTCCTGTTCAACATCCCGGGCGAGCCGTGGTCCGTCGCCACGACGTTCGACGGCCATCCGATGGCGCAGCAGGGACGCGCGGGCGAGGCGCTCACCGCCGCCTTCACGTCCTCGTTCGTGGGCGCGCTGTTCGCCGTCATCATAATCACGCTGGTGGCCCCGCTGGTGGCAAGCTTCGCGCTCCAGTTCGGCCCGCCCGAGATCTTCTCGGTCTACTTCCTCGCGTTCTGCAGCTTCGTCGGGCTGAGCAAGGAGCCGCCGTTCAAGACGGTGGCGTCGATGATGCTCGGCTTCGGCCTCGGTGCCGTCGGCCTCGACCAGATGACGGGACAGCTGCGGATGACGTTCGGCTTCCCGGAATTGCTCAACGGGTTCGACTTCCTCATCGCGGTGATCGGCCTGTTCGGCATCGGCGAGATCCTGCTGACCATGGAGGAAGGGCTGAGCTTCCGTGGCGGCACCGCCAAGATCAATGCCAAGGTGGTGCTGCAGACCTGGATGGAGCTGCCGCGCTACTGGGTGACGTCGCTGCGCTCCTGCCTGATCGGCTGTTGGATGGGCATCAGCCCGGCCGGGGCGACGCCCGCCTCGTTCATGAGCTACGGAATCGCCAAGCGCGTCTCCAAGAGGGGCCACAAGTTCGGGACCGGCGAGATCGAGGGCGTGGTGGCCCCGGAAACGGCGGCGCACGCCGCCGGTACCTCGGCGCTGCTGCCGATGATCTCGCTCGGCGTGCCGGGCTCGCCCACCGCCGCGGTGCTGCTCGGCGGGCTCCTGATCTGGGGCCTGCAGCCCGGGCCGCTGCTCTTCGTCGAGCAGAAGGACTTCGTCTGGGGCCTGATCGCCAGCATGTACATGGGCAACGTCGTCGGGCTGATCGTCGTGCTGACGTGCGTGCCGCTGTTCGCCGCGATCCTGCGCATCCCCTTCAGCATCATCGCGCCCATCATCCTGGTGTTCTGCGCGATCGGCGCCTACACGGTGCACAATTCGACCTTCGACGTGATCATGATGCTCGTCTTCGGCGTGCTCGGCTATTTCATGAAGAAGTGCAACTACCCGCTCGCCCCGATGGTCCTCGCCATCGTGCTTGGCGACAAGGCCGAGGAGGGATTCCGCCAATCGCTGCTCGCCTCGCAAGGCGGTCTCGGCGTGTTCTTCTCGAACGGCCTCGTCAGCACGATCATGACGCTCGGCCTGATCGCGCTGTTCTGGCCGCTCATTCAGAGCAGCTGGACCCGCATCCGCCGGACGGCGACCGCCGTCGGCTGAAGGCCGGCCCGGGGCGCGTCCTCCGAGGCTCCAATCTGCGCCGGCGACCCGCGGGTCGCCGGCGTCTTTGTCCGGTCGTTTTCGCCTGACTCGCGGCCGTCCGGGGCCGAGGTCCGGAGCGCGCCGTTGCTGCAGCGCCGAGCGACAGCCGCGGCGAAAGCGGGTAAAGATCCGCCGAAGTCTGGCGCAAACCGGACAGCGACCGAAAACGAGGGGGAAACGATGATATCGGAGGTCCAAGTCGATCGAAGCCGGCTGCATGTCCCGGCCGTGGCCCGTCTCTACGAGGCGCTCGCGCCGCTCAGCTATACGCTGATCCGCATGACGCTCGGCCTGATCCTGATCCCGCACGGATTCAACAAGCTGTTCCTCAACGACGCGGTGGCCGCCTCGCGCAATTTCGTGCACTTCGGCTGGGCCTATCCGCTGGCGTGGGCCTATTTCATCGGCGCGCTTGAGTTCTTCGGCGGAATACTCCTGGCCCTCGGCCTGTTCACGCGGGTGATCGCCGCGGCAATCGTGATCGAGATGGCGGTCATCGCCTTCGCGGTGCTGTGGCCCAACTGGTCGTGGGGCCATCGCGGCATGGAATACGTCGTGTTCATGGGCGTCGTGGCGCTCGCAATCTTCTTCCGCGGCGGCGGCAAGTGGTCGCTCGACAACGTGCTGAGCAAGGAATTCTGAAAATCCGGCCCGACGCGCCGGAACGTCGCGCCGGCGGGCAGCGATGCCTGCATCCGGGCGACTGCGGCGCGCAGCGCTCGAAGGGGATGACTTGTCTTTGAGTCAGCATCCCGTCGTGCTTTTCGACTTGAGCATGATCTTCTCCGAAAGCCGGTATCCACTTTTCGGGATCATGCTCCGCCTTTCGATTTGAGCATGATCTTTTCCGAAAACCGGTATCCACTTTTCGGGATCATGCTCTATTCCTCGAGCCATTCCCGCTTGGTGGCCCAACGCTCGAGCTGGCCGGCCATGCGCAGCCGCGTCTCCCGCACCGCCGGGCGCCCACTCAGCGCGAGCCGGCGATAGCTTTCCGCCAGCGCCCGCAGATCGCCGGAACGGATCGCCTGCCGGCGCGAGCGCCGGCGCGCCTCCAGACTGTGGGCGACGATCGTGTCGGCGTCGCGCGCGGCTCCGGCCGGCACGAAGCGATGGAGGGCGACCCAGGCCCACCCGCCGCGCAACTGGGCGAGCATGTCGTCGAGATGACGGGCGATGGTCAGCACCTCGGCGCGCACCTGCGCGGCCGACAAGGGTTTCGGCAGATGCGGGATCGCGAGCTGGACGAAGCGCCGCAGGAGATCGCGGTCATTGGTGGTCAGCAGCACCGGAACGCCCTGCGCGAGCGCGCAGGCGGCGACCCGCACCGAGGCGCCGGGCAGGAATGCGTCGATGATGGCGAGATCGACCCGGTTGCGGTCGAGGATGGCGAGCGCAGCATCCCCGTCCGCAACCTCATGCAGCAGCATCCCGCGAAGGGCGGCCGCAATCGTCGCGCGCGATCGGTCGTCGTCGTCTGCGACGAGCACGTGACGCATCGAGTACCCTACCCGCGCAACGCAGTCTCGCCGATCGGGCGAACGGCCGGACCGGCCAAAGACCCGGCGCATGAAGCGGCGAACCGCATGCGCGTCGCCGACGGACCCATGCGCCAGCTCGTCATCTCAGAGCGCAATCGGACGCGAAAGGAATTCACGTCTGCTGATCGCGCTTGCACGTCAATCAGACAGTGTGGCAGCCGCCGGCAGTTCGTCTGCGCTCCGCCGGAGCGCGACCGGACGGGGCCGGGGCGGCCACTGGTGCGCTCTAATGCAGGGTCGGGATTGCGGCCGTCTCTTCGAAGGAGTCCGAAAACACGTCCGTCATTTCGATCTGCAAGGTTTCACGCCTGTGTTCCTCGAACAGCCGCAACCAGGTCTCGGCGAGTTCGAGCAGTTCTGCCCGCCGTTCGGTCGGACCTTCGTCGCGTGCCATGCGCAGACACGCGGCCGCATAACTCGGAAAGTTCAGTACGCTGGACATTGGGCACCCCCCGCGTCCAAAAATCGGTACCTTTGCGGCTTAGTTGCGACAGACGCCGGACGCCTTCGTCGCCGCCGTGTGGATTGTGGGGATCACACCAAATTTTGCTCAATTCCGTTGGGGCATTTGAGCCGCGCCTCCCGTGAGTTGATCGTTCTCAACCGCTGCGGCGTTGACGCCTCGTGTCTCGACTCGCGCGGCAATTTCGCTCGTTCTCCGCTTCGAAATGCGCCGACACGGCTTGCATCAGCAGACGCAGATCCGAGGCGACCGTCAGTTCCTGATTTTCCCGGATTTCGTCCTCCCTGCGCTGCCTGAGCCATTCGAGGCGCCGTGCCAGCGGACCGAGACGATCGAGCAGCGGGCGAAGGCGTTCCGCCAGCATGGGTTCGAGACGCTCCCTCAACGGGGCGGCAAATGCCAGCAGTGGACCGAGCCGAAACGCCGGCGGCGACCAGCGACGCGGATGTATCCACCACATCAGCGCACCCGTCAGGGCGATCCAGATGGCCGCAAGTGCCGTCAGCGGCAGGCCGGCCGTCGGCTGCACGGCCGCGGACGCCGTCGCGGGCGGCACCAGCGGCACCAGCGAGCGTTCCTGGACCGGCACGAGCGGCGCCGCCGAGGTCCAGGCGACCGACCTCGGACGCGAGATGCGCTTCAGCCGTTCCACCGCGGATTCGCTCGCGGCCGGGGCCGGCTCGAGGCCGATCACGTTCCAGGCATCGTCGACCAGGTAGGACGGCGTCGGAGGTGCGTTATCGGCCGTATCGGCCGTCGTGTCGTCCTTGGCGGCCCGCGTCTCCGGCCGTTCGACGGCCTCCTTGGCGGGTCTGGCACGCGCGCTGCGACGTTCCTCGGATCGCGCCGACTCCGTGTCCGCCGATCGGCCCCTTTCGCTGCGCGCCGCAGGGCGCGCACCCGACAGATACCAGCAGTGCTGATGCGTCTGCCGGTCGATGCGGTAGCGCCAGTATCCGTTTCGCTTACTGAGGTCTGGCTTGAGCAGACATTCGGCCCGCGCCGCGCACGACGCGATGATAAGGGCGAACACCGCCGCAAAGAGCCTGATCATCTGGGCGTCCCCTACCCATTCGACTTCACACGCTGGAGGCCCCGTCGGCGAATCGTTTCCCTAGTAGGACGCCAGACAACCGAGGCCCTCTCGGGACTCAAATATGTTGAAGTCATGACGCCCCGTGTGTACGCGTTTCTTCTTCTTGGGCACTCTCCTTACCATAGAACCGCCAGCATCTTCCAGGTACCCCATTTAAGGTTACCAGCCCTGCGCTATTACTGTACCTCTACTGGCATGATTATCCGTCCGACGGTACAACGCTGCGCCCGCGGCAGCGTTCCATTGTGATGCCCGAAAACGTCACGTTATCGTCTTGTTTCGGACAGGTTTGCGGATTGGGCTGATTCGGGACTGGGGGACGGCAGTCACGGGGGCCTTCGCGACACGTCGGCCGCGAAGGGGGAAGCGATGCGATACCCGGCAACGTTGGCCATGCTCGCCGGCCTGGTGGTGCTCGGCGCCCGCGACCAGGCGCGCGCGTCCTGCGAGGGGCGGCTGTTGTGCACCGAATTCAAGGACCCGCCGACCCGGCAGGAAGTCGTCGTCGCGCCCGCGAAGGTTCGCACCGCGACCTCCGAGCGGGTTCGCTCGGCCGGCGCCGAGCCGCGCCAGCACGCCCGACGACGCACGCATGGCCGCCCCCATGCGGCCATCCATCGAAAATCCCGCCAGGAGCGCCACAAGGAAGCGCCGGTCCGCGCCGCCGCGCCTGCGAGTTCGCGTCCCGGCAGGGCGCATCCGGAGGCGGGCGTCGGCGACGCCGCCGTCGCCGACCCGGCGCTCGCCGCCGTGCAGGACGCCGTTCTGCCGCCGGGGCCGCCAAGTGCGAAATTCGTGGTCGAGGACGGGTTCAACGTCATCGCCGCCGAATCCTCGGACGATCCCGAGCAGCAGGCGCTGTTCGCGTTGCGCTACCTCGCCAACCGGGCCGACACCGTGGCGTCGGAGACGGCCGTCGCCGCCGCGCCCGCCGGCCTGGGACAAAACGCGCCTTCGCCCGAGCCGGACGCCGCCGCGGACCTCGCCGCGCCGCATCGTTCGATGCTGATCGACCTCGCCGCCGCCCTTGCGGGCGCGATCGCGATCGCCGCCGCTTTCACGGTGTTCGCCGGCCGGCCGATACGCATGCGCCGGCGGTTCGCACAGGAGCGCTGGCAATACGACGCGGCTTTGTCGCGCTCGATCCGCGGACGCATTCGGGATGCCTGGTGGAGCGCCCGCGCCGCGGTCGGGTTGGCGTCGGCGACCCGCGCGGCGCCGTTCGTGCCGGGGCGTCTGCCGCACTGGCGCGACGCACGGCCGCGCGTGTCCCGCGCCTCGATGGGCCGGAGCCTCGCGAGGAGCCGAAGCGGGCCCTGAGGCCGGGTGGCCGCCTGCCTGACGAGGCGGCCCGAACGTCTCTGCGGCGCGAGCCCGATCCGCGCGCAGCGCCGGTCGACTACTCCGCCGCCTGCGAAAAGACCGGCGCCGTGGAGCCCGCGCGGGCCGGCTCGCCCGGTGCCGGCTCGTCCTTCTGGCCGATGAAGCGGCCGAAGATCCGCCAGCCGAGCCGCGCGGCATCGTCGAGCACGGTGAAGATCGCCGGGACGAACACCAGCGACAGCATGGTCGAAACGATCAGGCCGCCGATGACGGCGATCGCCATGGGCGAGCGGAATTCGCCGCCGTCCCCGAAGGCGAACGCGGAGGGGAACATGCCGGCCACCATCGCGAGGGTGGTCATGATGATCGGCCGAGCGCGCTTGCGGCCGGCCTCGACCAGCGCCTCGAGCCGGGACGCGCCGCGCCCCATTTCCTCGACCGCGAAGTCGATCAGCATGATGGCGTTCTTGGTGACGATCCCCATCAGCATCAGCACGCCGATGACCACCGGCAGGCTCATCGGCCGGTCGGTGAGCAAGAGGCCGATGATGGCGCCGCCGATCGACAACGGCAGCGACAGCAGGATCGTGACCGGCAGCACGAAACTGCCGAACAGCAGGATGAGGACCGCGTAGACCATCATCAGCCCGGCCCCCATGGCGGCCGAAAACTGGTCGAAGACCTCCTGCATGATCTCGACGTCGCCGAACTGCCGGAGCTCCACGCCGGGCGGGAGGTTCTTGGCGGCCGGCAGCGCATAGATCGCGTCGAGCGCCTCGCCCAGCGGGTGATCGCCCGAGAGGTCGGCCTCGATCGTGACCCGGCGGGTGCGGTCGTAGCGGTTGATGGCGGTCGGACCGCGCGACATGTCGAAGCGCGCGACCGTTGCGAGCGGCACCGCGCCGCCGCTCGCGGTCGCCACGCGCAGCGATTCCAGGAGGCCGATGTCGCCGCGCGCATCGCGATCGAGTTGCACCCGGATCGGGATCAGCCGGTCGCCAGCGTTGAATTTCGGCAGGTTCGCGTCGATGTCGCCGAGCGTCGCAACCCGGATCGTCTCCGAGAGCGCCTCGGTCGAGACCCCGAGATCGGCTGCAAGCTGCGCCTTCGGAGTGATGCGCAATTCCGGCCGGTCGAGCTCGGCGGTGGACATCGGGTTTTCGAGCATCGGCAGGCGCCGCATCTCGCTCGCGATGCGATCGGCCGTCTCGTTGATCGCCTTGATGTCGGTGCCGGCGACCACGAGCTGCAGATCGCGCTGCCCGTTGTCGCGGAGGAACCAGCAACGAATGTCCGGCATGTCGGAGATCGCGCGCGCCATCAGCACCTGCAGCTCCTTCTGCGTGGCCTTGCGCTTGCTCTTGTGCACCAGGTTGATGACCAGCGTGGCCTTGCGCACTTCCGCGGCGCCGCCGAGAATCTGGCCGCCGTAGACGAGCACGGATTTCACCTCGGGAAACGCGCGCAGCCGGTTGGTGAGCTCGCGGGTCACCCGGTCGGTGTCCGACAGGCGCGAGCCGGGCGGAAGCTCGACGGCGAGCAGCGTGCGCGAAAGATCCTCGGCCGGCAGGAACCCCGAGGGCAGCAGCTTGGTCGAGGCGATCGAAGCGACGAACAACGACAGGCCGACCGCGAGCGTGATCCAGCGGTGGCGCACCGACCAGCGAACGACGCGCGTGTAGGCGCGCATCAGCGGTCCCTCACCGCGCACCGGCTCGTCGTGCGAACGCAGGAAATATGCGGCGATGACGGGCGTGACGAGCCGCGCCACGAGCAGCGAGAACAGGACCGCGACCGCCACCGTCAGCCCGAACTGGCGGAAATACTGGCCGGCAATCCCGCCCATGAAGCTGACGGGCGAGAACACCGCGACGATCGTCATGGAGATCGCGATCACCGCGAGGCCGATTTCGTCGGCCGCCTCGAGCGAGGCGCGGTAGGCCGACTTGCCCGAACGCATGTGGCGCACGATGTTCTCGATTTCCACGATCGCATCGTCGACCAGGATTCCCGTCACCAGCGTGATGGCGAGCAGGCTGACAAGGTTGAGCGAGAAGCCGAGCACGCCGATCGCCCAGAACGTGGGAATGGCCGACAGCGGCAAGGCGACCGCGGACACGATCGTGGCGCGGATGTCGCGCAGGAACAGGAAGACGACGATCACGGCGAGGGCCGCGCCTTCGATCAACGTCTCCATGGCGGAGTGGTAGTTGCCGATGGTGCTGTCGACCTGCGTGTCGACCTTGACGAGCTCCACCTCCGGATGGGCCGCCTGGATCTTGGCGATGCGCTGCGCCACGAGCTCGGACACGCCCGTGTCGCTCGCGCCCTTGGCGCGGCTCACCCCGAAGGCGACGATCGGCCGGCCGTCGAGCCGGGCAAACATGCGCGCCTCGGCGGCCCCGTCCGTGACCGTGCCGAGCTCGTCGAGCCGCACCTTGCGCCCGCCCGGCAGGTAGATCGGCAGGGCGCGCAGGTCCTCGATCGAGCGCGCTCCGGCCAGCGTGCGAATGGCCTGCTCCTGATCGGCGATTTCCCCGCGGCCGCCGGCGAGGTCGACGTTGGTCGCCCTCACCTGCCGGCTGACGTCGGCCGCGGTCACGCCGAGCGCGAGCAGCTTGCGCGGGTCGAGCGAGATGCTGATTTCCCGATCGACGCCGCCCGAACGGGTGACGCCGCCGACGCCCTTGATGCTTTGCAGGTCGCGCGCCACGACGTCGTCGACGAACCAGGACAGGTCCTCCACCGACATGGTGGGCGCGGACGCCGCGTAGGTCACGATCGGCAGGCCTTCGATGTCGATGCGCTGGATGATCGGCTCGTCGATCGTCCTCGGCAGATCCGTACGGATCTTGGCGATCTGGTCCTTCACGTCGTTGAGGGCGCGGTCGACGTTCGTGCCGATGTAGAAGCGCACGGTCGTCACCGAGGACCCGTCGGACACGGCTGAGAGAATGTGCCAGATGCCGTTGACGCCCGCGATCGCGTCCTCGACCTTCTTGGTCACCTGCGTTTCAAGTTCGCCCGGCGCCGCGCCCGACTGCGTGACCGTAACCTGCACGATCGGAATGTCGATGTTGGGAAAGCGGGTGATCGGCAGCGAGCGGAAGCTCATGATGCCGAGGATGCCGAGCAGAAGGAAGGCGACGATCGCCGGCATCGGCGTCCGGATCGACCAGGCGGAGATGTTGAGTCTCATTTCGCCGCTTCCCGTTCGGCCGAGGCCGCCGTCACCGGACGCACCTCGTCGCCCTCGCGCAGGAAGGGGGCCGCGCGCACGACCACGAGTTCACCGGCCTTCAGGCCGGAGCGCACCTCGGTGAAATCGCCGTTGGTGGTGCCGGCCGTCACCGCGCGCAGCCCGACCCGGCGGTTCTCGACCACCTGGACGCTGTCGACTCCGTCGGCGCGGGTGACCGCCGTCGAGGGCACGCCCACGCTCGTCCGGCGTGCGACCTCGATCGTGCCGCTCGCGAACGCGCCGATGCGCGCCGCCGTCTCCTTCGGCAGGGCGATCCGGACCTTGCCGAGCCGCGAGGTCTTGTCGACCTCGCTCGAAATCAGCCGGATGCGTCCCGCCAGCGGCGTGGCGAGACCCGGGATGGTGATCTTCGCCGTCATGCCGAGCGCAAGGCGCGTGAGCGAATCCTCCGGCACCTCCGCCTCGAGGTCGACGGCGCCGTCCTCGATGATGCGAAACAGCGGCTCGCTCGAGCCCATCGCCAAGGCGCCGAGACGCGCGGTGCGGCGGCTGACGATTCCGGCGACCGGGGCCTTGACCTCGGTGCGCCCGATGCGAACGAGCAGTTCCCGCCGCTCGGCCTGGCGGCTCGTCTTGTCGGCCTGCGCGACCGCGAGCGCGCTCCTGGCCGCCTCGACCTGCGCCTGCGCCGCACGCGCGGCGGCCACGCGCTGGTCGAGGGTCGCCTGCGTGACGATCGAGAGATCGAGCTTGCGGGCGCGGGCGAGATCGGCCGAGGCCTGGGCGGAGGTCGCCTCGAACTGGTCGATCTGACTTCGCGCCTGAGCGATCGCCGCGTCGGCGCGGGCAAGCGCGGCGTCGTTCTGTGCCAGCAGTGCGTCGAGCTGGCTGCGGTCGAGCCGCGCCAGCACCTGTCCGCGTTCGACATGATCGCCGTCCTCGGCGAGCACGTCCACGATGCGGAGTCCGTCGATTTGCGCGCCCACCATCGCCTCTTCGCGCGCGACGAGCGTTCCGGACACGAACAGCCGGTCGGTGAACGCACGCTCGCGCGCCTCGGCCACCGTCACCACGGGGGCGAGCGGCGTGCGATGCGCCACGATCGCCGCTCCGGCCTCGCTCGGCTCGCCCACCGTGAGCGCGTCGCCCAGCCGGTGGTGCGTCAGCAATCCGGCGGCCCCGCCCAACCCCGCCACCACGCCGCCGATCAGCAGAAACCGCGTCAGATTCGGCTTCATCGTTCGCTCTCCCCGCCCTTCCCTGCGAAGGGACGCACGGCCCCGCTGAACACCGCGCCGATGAGGCCGAGCGCCAGCGCGACTTCCGCCTCGCCGTCGAAGTCCGGCTCGAGCGCCCGGCGCTTGAACAGCCCGGCGCCGATCGTCAGGATCGCGCGCGCGGCGAAATCCTCGTCGACGTCGGCCGCAGCGACGCCCTGCCGCTTCGCTCCGGCAACCACCGCCTTGAGCCCGCGGCGCAGCTCGGCGTCGAGCGAACGGCCTATTTCGGCGATCTGCGGATTGCGCGCGCACTCGGCCCAGATCTCGACGATGAGCTGGAAGCATTCGCGCGGCTCGTGCACGAGATGCTTGCGCAACAATTGCGCGACCGCGGCCAGGATGTCCTCGGAGACGGCGAGCGTGCCGAAATCGGCGGCAAGCTCCGCCTGGTCGCGGGCGCACAGCCCGGCCACGATGGCGTCCTTTGAGGGGAAGTAGCGATAAAGGTTGCCCGGGCTCATCCCGGCCGCCGCGGCCACGTCCTGCATGGTCGCGACGTGGAAGCCCCGTTGCGCGAAGATCCGTTCGGCCGCCGCCAGGATGCGCGCCTGCGGATCGGAGTCGGTGACCGCCGCGCGGATCGCCCCCACGATCATGATGGTCCCCAGGTTGAGAATGAACGTTCATTCTCATTGCGGCCAATTGTGTCGTTTTGGCGCCGCCATCGGGGCGGGCGGGTGCGCCCCGATGCCGCACTGCAGCAAGTCCCTGGCTGACGCGGGTTTTGCCGCACCCCCCGCCGCCGCTCGGGCTTCGTGCCCGGCAGCGATCGCGCCCGCCATGTCCCCGGCTGGCGATTCGCGCCGGTTCGCCCGGACGGCTCCTTCTATGCGGCCACGTGCTTGAGCCAGCTCCCCTGGCGCTTCAGCAGGTCGCGATAAGGGCCTGGCCGGGCGGCGAGTTCGTCGGGGGTCCCATCCTGGATGACGCGGCCGCGGTGCAGCACGACGATGCGATCGAAGCTGCGCAGGGTCGAGAGACGATGCGCGATCGCGATCACGGTGCGCCGGCGCATCAGGCGGATCAGCGCGTCCCGGATCGCCTCCTCCGACTGGCTGTCGAGCGCGGAGGTCGCCTCGTCGAGCAGCAGGATCGGAGCGTCCTTGAGGAACGCGCGCGCAATGGCGATGCGCTGGCGCTGGCCCCCGGACAGCTTCACTCCGCGGTCGCCCACGATGGTGGCAATGCCGTTCGGGAGCGCGTCGATGAAATCTCCGCAGCGCGCCGCCGCGGCCGCATCCAGCACCTCCTGGTCGGACGCATCGGGCCGCCCGTAGCGGATGTTCTCCATGACCGAGCGGTGGAAGAGCGAGACATCCTGCGGCACGACCGCGATCGCCTGGCGCAGGCTTTACTGCGTCTCCCGCGTGATGTCCTGGCCGCCGATGAGGATGCGGCCGTCCTGCACGTCGTAGTAGCGCTGCAGCAGTGCGAACAAGGTCGATTTTCCGCTGCCGGATTCACCGACGAGGCCGATGC
>CAZIGW010000238.1:0-2864 GCA_964538565.1 uncultured Hyphomicrobiales bacterium
TGCTCATGATCGCCGAGAAGGCGTCCGACCTGATCCGCGGGCGGACGCCACTGCCCCCCGCCGCGCTCGCCTGAGGGACCGCCGGGCGCGGTCGGTTGCCTTTCCGCCGGCCAGCCCGGCGACGCAGCCGGCGCCCGCGCGGGCGGAGCGTGCTCCCTGTGTCGGAATGTCGCGAGGTCTGGGATCGCGGCCCAGAACATGGATGATAGGCCCGCCCGACCGGAACGGGACCGAGGCAGGCCTGCGTGACCATCGGACGGACCAGCCTGTCTCTTCCGGCACGGGGCGAGGGAGCGACAGCATGCGACTTTCAACCAACGCACGACCGCGAGCGGGTCGTTCGCGCACGGCGCCCGCCCGAATGTCCGTCGTCTGGCCGGCCGGTCCTGGAATCGGCTGAGGACGGCGCGGCGCCGGCCAAGCACACCACAAGACCAATGTGATCCTGGCGCGAAGCAGTCGCGGCGGCAGGGGCTCGGATTGCAGACAGATCGGGGCAGCGGGGGGACATGGAGAGCATCTCGGCGGAAATCGTTTTCATGGCCGGTTCGGCGGGCAAGGCGTTCCTGACGCTGATGGACCCCGACCGGCTGATGTTCCTGGCGGCCGGATGCCTGATGGGCCTGGTGCTCGGCCTCGGGCCCGGCATCGGCGGCCTCGCGGGAACCGCGATGCTCCTGCCGTTCACCTTCAACATGGACCCCTACTCGGCCTTCGCGCTCCTGCTCGGGCTCGGCGCGACGACGGCGACCGGTGATCCGATTCCGGCGATCCTCTTCGGCGTGCCGGGCGGCGCCGCGTCCGCCGCCACCGTGCTCGACGGATTTCCGATGGCCAAGCGCGGGGAGGCGGGGCGCGCGCTCAGCGCCGCCTACATGTCGTCGCTGATGGGGGGCATCTTCGGCGCCGCCCTGATGGCCGTCACGATTCCCATCCTTCGGCCCGTCATGCTGTTCATCGGCTCGCCGGAACTGCTCGCCTTTTCCGTTCTCGGGATCTCGATGGTGGCGGTCCTCTCCGGCAGCGCGCCGCTGCGCGGCATCACCGCCGGATGCTTCGGCGTGATGATCGCCATGATCGGTTCGGACCCGCAGTCCGGCACCATGCGCTGGACGTTCGACAGCCTCTACCTTTGGGACGGGCTGCCGCTGACGCCGTTGCTGCTGGGGCTCTTCGCGCTTCCCGAGCTCTGCGACCTGCTGATCACGCGCGCGGCGATCGCCGCCGGCTTCGAGCGATCGGACGTCTACAAGGGCCAGTGGCAGGGCGTGAAGGACTGCTTCAGGCACTGGTGGCTGATCCTGCGCTGCTCGTGGATCGGCGGCGGCATCGGCTCGATTCCCGGCATCAGCGCCTCGGTCGTCGACTGGCTCGCCTACGGGCATGCCCTCAAGACCGAGAAGGGCGCGAGCCAGACCTTCGGCAAGGGCGACGTGCGCGGCGTGATCGCGTCGGAAAGCTCGAACAACGCCAAGGAAGGGGGCGCGCTCGTGCCGACGGTGGCCTTCGGCGTGCCCGGCAGCGCCACCATGGCGATTCTGCTCGGCGCCTTCCTGATCCACGGGCTCGTGCCGGGTCCGGAAATGCTGACCAAGAACCTCGACATCACCTACGCGATGGTCTGGTCGGTCGCGCTCGCCAACATCCTGGGAGCCGGCCTGTGCTACGCCTTCAGCCCGCAGTTTGCCAAGCTCGCGACGCTGCGTTTCAGCCTGATCCTGCCGGCGGTTCTCGGCATCATCTACATCGGGGCGTTCGAGGCGACGCGCCAGTGGGGCGACCTGCACGCGCTGCTGTTCTTCGGCCTGCTCGGCTGGCTGATGAAGCAGTTCAAATGGCCGCGGCCGCCGCTCGTTCTCGGCGTCGTGCTGGGAGACAGCATCGAGCGCTACCTGTTCATCTCGATCGAGCGTTACGGAGTGTCGTGGTTCGCCCGGCCGGTGGTGGCGGTGCTGTTCATCCTGGCCATTCTCGGACTCGTCCGTCCGCTGCTGCAGGACGTGCGCCGACATGGGGGGCTGAAGAACCTGCTGACCGATTTCGGCCCGCCGCGGTTTCAGCCGCAGCAGCTCTTCACCATGTTCATGATCGTCGTGCTCGGCAGCCTGGTGGCGGTCGCGGTGCAATGGGACTTCAGCGCCAAGATCGTCCCGGTGGTCGTCGGCACCCTGGGGTTGTCGATGGCCGTGCTGAGCGTGTTCAACGACATGTGCCGGCGGCCGGTCGCCTTGGCGGCCGCGGGGCTCGGCGCCGCGGCGCAGCACGAATTCGAAGAGAAGATCCACATGGATCTCGCCTCGGACACCGACCATCTGCCGACGCGGACCGTCGTGCTGCGGGCGGCGCGGTTCTTCGGCTATCTCCTCGGCTTCATGGCGGTCATGGCGGTCATCGGGCTCATTCCGACGGTCGCCGTGTTCGTCGTCTTCTTCATGCGCTATGAGGCCCAGGAACGCTGGTCGCTCGTCGTGCCCTATGTGGTCAGTCTGGTGGCCGGCATCTACGTGGCGTTCCACCTGTTCATGGCCGTGCCATGGCCGCAGACGCTGCTCGGGACGCTGTTTCCCGCCCTCAAGGTGATCCCCTCGATGTAGGGGAGCCGGGCGTCGCGGGCTCTGCCTGCGGCGCCCGGCGTCCCGCCGCGCTCCGTTCGGCCCGAGGTCACCGCCTGCCGCGCGAGCGCAGCGCCCGCCGAAAGAAAAACCCGCGCCTCTGGTTCGACCATGGCGGGGCCGTGTACTATCCTCGTCCAAAGAACCGCTGCCGATGACGACGAGCAGCGGAAACAAGGGGAGGGATCATGCGCGGCTTCGCCACGAAGGCCATCGCACTCGCGCCGTGGCTGCTCGGCATCGCAACGTTGC
>CAZIGW010000239.1:0-3812 GCA_964538565.1 uncultured Hyphomicrobiales bacterium
ACGAGCTGCACCTGGCCCAGCTCGCGCAGCTTCCCGGCCTCGTCCTCGTCGGGCCCGAGCTCAGCGAGGACCGCTTCTACTCGCTCAACCAGCTCCCCGAATCGTCGACCGGCCCGAGCACCTTCGCGCGCCATCGCGTACCGTACACGGTCGACCTCGGCTTCACGCTCGTCGGCGTATCTGACCACACCACCGAGCTGCTCAACCTGATGGCGGCGACGCAGCTCTTCTTCCACCGCAACCACTTCCTCGTCATGGCGCGCGACCCGGCGAAACCCGACGCCGGCACCGTCCGCTACGAGATGGACTTCGTCCCCGACGGCGACCTCAAGGTCACGAGCCAGCCGAACGAGTCGAATGTCCGCAGCTTCTCGGGGAAGTTCGTCATCCGCGGCTTCGACCTCGAAGACCTGCCGGGGCTCACCGACGGCGACGTCGTCGAGCGCGGCGCGACGGTGGACGAAGTGGCGCTCACTCCAACCGAGCAGACGCTGCCCCGCGCGGCGGTCGGCCGCAACCCGGACCCGTGAGGAGGACGCGATGCCCGTGACGCTCGAGAGCCGCGTGCGCCAGATGCAGGTCTTCAACCTGCCGCACGGCGCGTACTGCAAGGACGGCTGCGCGTGCAGCGACCGCACCATCACTGTCGTTGAGGAGAACCCACGCACGGGCGCGCGTGCGCCGAAGCTCGTCACGCGCAAGACGCCGGGCTCGCTGACGCTGCTCGCGCGCGAGCGACGCGCGGGGCTCCCCACCGCCATCCTCGACGTGCCCGAGGTGAAGACGGCCATCGCGCGCGGCCGCGTGCGCGTCGTCGCGCAGACGCCCGACGTGGCGCCCACGAAGCCGGCGCCCGCCACGACGACGACGGCGCCGACGCCCGCGGCGACCGCGCCCGCTCCCACAGCCACGACGCCCGCCCCGAAGAGAGACAAGTAAATGAGCAATCAGCTCCTCGCCTCCAAGGTCGTCATCGTCGAGGAAGAGCCGCGCATCCCGAGCGTGCCGGCGCTGCCGACGTCCATCGTCGGCGCGGTCGGCATCACCGAGCGCGGGCCCGTGGGTCAGGCGGTGCTCGTCACCAGCTTCGAGGAGTTCGACGACACCTTCGGCGGCTTCACGCCCAACTCGGACCTCGCGCTCGCCGCCAACGCCTTCTTCGAGAACGGCGGCCAGACGATGTGGGTCGTCCGCACGGTCCACTACACCGACCCGACCAACGCGCTCACCAAGACATCCACCGCCGCGACGCTCACGCTCTCCGACCGCGCGGCAACGGCACTGCCCACGCTGCGCGTCGACGCCAAGTGGGACGGCGCCTACGGGAACGACCTCACCATCCTCATCGGGCCGGCGACGAGCGGCGACGCGAGCCAGTTCAACCTCACCGTCCTCGACAACGGGCTCATCACCGAGGTGTTCCCGAACCTCTCGATGGACGCGACCAAGCCGAGCTACGTCGAGACCGTCGTCAACGACCCGAACAACGGCTCGCGGCTCATCGCCGTCACCGACCTGCTCTCGGCGAGCACGCCGCCCGACAACCTGCCGGCCGCCGGCACCTTCGGGCCGCTCACCGGCGGCGGCGACGGGCTCACCGGCCTCACCGACGCCGACTTCGTCGGCAGCGACGCAGGGAGGACGGGCCTGCGCGCGCTCGACACCGTGCAGCAGCTCTCGCTCCTCATCGTGCCCGGCCGCGCCACCGCCGCCGTGCATGGCGCGATGATCACCTACTGCGAGGTCACCCGCGACAAGAGCTGCTTCGCCATCCTCGATCCGCCCGCCAACCAGTCCGCGACCGACATCATCACCTACGCCGGTTCGACGGCCGCAATCCTCGGGCTCACCGAGTTCGCGGCGCTCTACTGGCCGCGCGTGAAGGTGATGAACCCGTCGACGGCGGTGTTCGGGACGGTCTCCGACCTCACCGTCGCGCCGTCGGGCCACATCGCTGGCGTCTACGCGCGCGTCGACGGTTCGGCGCCGGGCGGCGTGTACGTGCCGCCCGCTGGCATCGACAACGGTCAGCTCCAGGGCGTCATCGGCTTCGAGACCGACGACACGTTGAACGAGGCCAAGCGCGACCTCGTCTTCCCACAGCGCATCAACCCGCTCACCGTCTTCCCGGGCGCGCCGCGCCACATCGACGGCGCGCGCACGCTCAAGGGCGACGGCAACTTCCCGACGGTGGCCGAGCGGCGCGGTGTCATCTTCATCGAGCAATCGCTGAAGCTGGGCCTGCTCTTCGCCAAGCACCGCAACAACACCGAGGCGCTGCGCGCGACGCTCACGCGCACGGTCACGGCGTTCTTGCTCATCCAGCTCAAGAACGGCGCCTTCGCCTCGACCGACCCGACGCAGGCGTTCTTCGTCGACTTCGGCGACGCGCTCAACCCGCCCTCCGTCGTCAACTCCGGCCAGGTCGTCGGTCGCATCGGCCTCGCCACCGCCAAGCCGGCGGAGTTCATCGTGCTGCGCTTCTCCCAGGACACGCGCGCGCTCGAAGCCGAGCTCGCCGCGGCGGCGGGTGGCCAGTGAGGAGCGAGAGGTAACCCATGACCGTCATCGGCACCCCGCGGACGTTCCACAAGAAGTTCAAGTTCGTCGTCGAGATCGACGGTGTCGCGAGCGCCGGCTTCCAGAAGTGCTCGGAGCTGTCGGTCGAGGTGGCGAACATCGAGTACCACGAGGGCGGCTCGCTCATCCCGCAGAAGAGCCCCGGCCGCCTCAAGTTCGCCGACGTCACGCTCGAGCGCGGCGCCACCGACGACCACGACCTCTTCGACTGGTTCGAGCAGGTCGCCGACGCGTCAGCCAACACCGGGCAGAACGAGCCGAGCTTCAAGCGCAACCTCGACATCGTCCAGCAGGACCGCGACGGCTCGACGCTTCGCCGCTGGTCGCTCTCGGGCGCCTGGCCCATCAAGTTCGTCGGCGGGGCATGGGACAACGAGGCCGACGAGAACGTCATCGAGAGCGTCACGCTGACCTTCGACTTCTTCCAGAGGAAGTGAGCACACCATGAGCACGCACATTGTCTGCCCGTCGGGGCTCGCCGGCGAGATTCGCGGCCTCAAGGGCAAGGAGGGCAAGCTGCTCGCCGACCGCGCCGCCGCGCGCGCGGGCGCGACGTTCGAGAAGATCCTCGCGGGGTGCTGGCTCGCGACCACCGACCCGGGCCTGTACACACTCGACGACGGCGGCGCGCTCGACTGGTCGAAGGTGCTGGTCGCCGACCGCTTCTACGCGCTCCTGCGCATCCGCGCGCTCACCTTCGGCGATGAGTACGCGTTCTCGGTGCAGTGCCAGAGCGCGGGCTGCCGCGAGCGCTTCGAGTGGACCCTCGACCTCAAGGATCTCCCGGTGACGCCGCTCTCGGATGCGGCGAAGGCGGCGTTCAAGGCGGGGAACCGCTTCGAGACCAAACTCGGGGACGGGCGCAAGGTCTGGTTCCGGCTCATGACCGGCGCCGACGAGGTGCGCGCGGCGGGCGCGCTCAAGCACGGCCGTGACGGGATGCTGCTCACGGCGCTTGCCCTCCGTATCGTGGAGATCGAAGGCGTCGCCGACAGCGACAAGCGCAAGTTCCTCGACGATATGGAGCTGGCCGACGCGGCGGCGCTGCTCGACCGCTTCGACGAGGCCGACGGCGGCGTGGAGACGAGCATCGAGGTCGAGTGCCCGTCCTGCATGGGGGTGCAGGAGGTCCAGCTCCCTTTCGAGCGGGGCTTCTTCCTGCCGCGGGGGAAAGCCCAAGGGAGGACGACGGCGACGTAGCCGGACCGTTCCCGCCGCTCGGTGACGACGAG
>CAZIGW010000240.1:0-16490 GCA_964538565.1 uncultured Hyphomicrobiales bacterium
CCCTGATAGGCGGCGCGCCACGCCTCGTCGTGGGTGGCCGCGACCGTCGCGGCGTCGGAAGCTCTGGCGCGACGAATCTCGATGAGGACGGTGCTCATGGCAGCAATAGACCCAATGCCTCGGCGGCCATCAAGTGTTACGTTTAATTTTCGGTTAATGATGTGAATTAGTGACCGTGTCATATTTGTGATTGTCTTTGCGGCACAGGGGATTCGCATGGGTGCTGCCGGACGGGCGCCACAGGTGCGGCGAGGCGCGGCCCGGGGGTGGCCGGTCCTGCTGCTGCTGTCGGTATGGAGCGCGGCGGCGCCCGCCGGCGAATCGAGCGGCGGCGCGCCGGGCGGCACCGTCGAATCCGGGCTGAGTCGTGAAATCGTGGCCATTCCGTTCGCGCCGGCCGGCGTCGAGATGCGCACCACGGTGTTTCGGCCGGCCGGCGCGGGCCGATTTCCGCTGCTCGTCATGAATCACGGATCGGTGCAGGACTCCCGTCGCCGCGCCGTGACGCCGGTGCCGGAATTCAGCGCGTTGTCGCGATGGTTCGCGCGGCACGGCTACGTGGTCGCCCTGCCGCAGCGTCCCGGCCATGGCGAGACCGGCGGCCCCTATCTCGAGGATCAGCGCGGCTGCGAGAACGCGGACTACGTGGCCTCCGGGCAGGCGACGGCCGACAGCATCGAGGCCGCGGTCGCGTTCATGCGCCGGCAGAGCTACGTGCGCGGCAGCGGCGTGGTGGTCGCCGGCCAGTCCGCAGGCGGCTGGGGAGCGGTGGCATTCGCCAGCCGCAATCCGGCTCACGTCCGGGCGATCATCAACTTCGCCGGCGGGCGCGGCGGGCGGTCCTATGACCGGCCGAACAACAATTGCGCGCCCGAGCGCCTCGTCGCGGCGGCGGCCGAGTTCGGCAGCCGTGCGCGCGTGCCGACGCTGTGGATCTACACGAAGAACGACAGCTATTTCGCTCCCGAGCTCTCGCGCCGCATGGCGGAAGCGTTCCGCGCGGCGGGCGGCCGTGTGGACTATCGCCTGCTCGCGCCGTTCGGGTCCGACGGCCATCTGCTGGCGGAATCGCCCGCCGGGGTCGAACGTTGGGCCCCGGTCGTTTCGACGTTCCTGGGAATGCGGCGCGCCGCGATGCCTTGAGGCGGATGCGGCGGGGTCACGCGCTCGCGCGTTCGGCCTCGCGCCGGCGCTCCTCCTTCTTGCGGTCGTTGGGATCGAGCAGCTTCTTGCGCAGCCGGATCGATTTCGGCGTCACCTCGACGAGTTCGTCGTCCATGATGTAGGCGAGCGCCTTCTCGAGCGTCATGCGGATCGGCGGAGTGAGGCGCACGGCTTCGTCCTTGCTGGTCGTGCGGATGTTGGTGAGCTTCTTGCCCTTGAGCACGTTGACCTCGAGATCGTTCTCGCGCGTGTGCTCGCCGACGATCATGCCGCGGTAAACCTTCCAGCCCGGCTCGATCATCATCGGACCGCGATCCTCGAGATTCCACAGCGCGTAGGCGACCGCCTCGCCCGCGTCGTTGGAGATCAGCACGCCGTTGCGGCGGCCCTGGATCGCGCCCTTGTAGGGGGCGTAGCCATGGAACAGCCGGTTCATGATCGCGGTGCCGCGCGTATCGGTGAGCAGCTCGCCCTGGTAGCCGATCAGCCCGCGCGTCGGCGCGTGGAAGACGAGCCGCAGGCGGCCGCCGCCCGAGGGGCGCATCTCGACCATCTCGGCTTTGCGCTCGGACATCTTCTGCACGACGATGCCGGAATGCTCCTCGTCGAGGTCGATCACGACCTCCTCGATCGGCTCCATGAGCTCGCCAGTCGCCTCGTCCTTCTCGAGCAGCACCTTGGGGCGCGACACGCTGAGCTCGAATCCCTCGCGCCGCATCGTCTCGATCAGGATGCCGAGCTGCAGCTCGCCGCGGCCGGCGACCTCCATCGAATCCTTGTCGTTCGATTCGGTCACGCGCAGCGCCACGTTGCCTTCCGCCTCGCGCAGCAGGCGGTCGCGGATCATGCGGCTCGTGACCTTGTCGCCTTCGGTGCCGGCGAGCGGCGAATCGTTCACCCGGAAGGTCATCGCGAGCGTCGGCGGGTCGATCGGCTGCGCGGGCAGCGGCTCGGCGACCTCGGGCGCGCAAACGGTATGCGAGACCGTCGCCTGGGGCAGTCCGGCGATGGCGACGATGTCGCCGGCCGCCGCCTCCTCGACGCCGGTGCGCTCGAGGCCGCGGAAGGCCAGCACCTTGGAGACGCGGCCTTGTTCGACAAGATTGCCATTGCGGTCGAGCACCTTCACGGCCTGGTTCGGCCGGATGCTCCCCGACGAGATGCGGCCGGTGACGATGCGGCCGAGATAGGGATTGGCCTCGAGAATCGTGCCGAGCATGCGGAAGGGTCCGTTCTCGACCTTCGGCGGCGCGACGTGCCGCAGCACGAGGTCGAACAGCGGCGCCATCGATTCCTTGGGGCCCTCGGCGCTCTCGGCCATCCAGCCTTCCTTGGCGGAGCCGTAGAGAATCGGAAAATCGAGCTGCTCGTCGCTCGCGTCGAGCGCGGCGAACAGGTCGAACACCTCGTTGACGACCGCGGTCGGCCGCGCGTCCGCGCGGTCCACCTTGTTGATGGCGACGATCGGTCTCAGGCCGACCTTGAGCGCCTTGGAGACGACGAACTTGGTCTGCGGCAGCGGGCCTTCGGCCGCGTCCACCAGCACGATGACGCCGTCGACCATGTTGAGGATGCGTTCCACCTCGCCGCCGAAATCGGCGTGGCCGGGCGTGTCGACGATGTTGATGCGCGTGTCCTTCCAGACGATCGACGTCACCTTGGCCAGAATGGTGATGCCGCGCTCGCGCTCCAGATCGTTGGAATCCATCGCGCGCTCGGCCACGCGCTGGTTCTCACGGAAGGCGCCCGACTGCTGCAGCAGGCGGTCGACGAGCGTCGTCTTTCCGTGGTCGACGTGGGCGATGATGGCGACGTTTCTCAGGTTCATCGGTCTCTGCACGGCTCTCGACACGGCTCTCAAAAGCCAACCGCGGGCCCTTCCGGACCCGCGGCAAAGTTGCCGGGAATATAGTGGCAAACGGCCGCCGCGCAACCGGATGGTGAACTCGTGCCGCGCGCGGGGGCGAACGGCCCCATCCGCATGGTCTACGCGCCCGCGGCGCGGCGGCTCCACGGTCCGAATCGCAGGGCGCCGGGCGGCAGCGCCTCCTGCACCATCAGCATCTCGCCGACCGTTTCGGAGGTGACGAGGCCGACCAGGTGGCCGTCGCCGTCCACGATGCCGACCGCGGGCGCGGATTTCTCCTGCAGGATCCGGAAAGCCTCGTCGAGATAATGCCGTTGCGGGATGGTCGGAATGTCGCCCGTCATCGCCTGCGACACGCGCGCGTCCGGGCCCAGCTCCTTGAGAGCGCGGATCATGTCGTTGCGCCCGAGCAGGCCGACCATGCGGCGCGAACCGTCGACCACGGGAAATTCGCTCTGGCTGGTGCGCAGAAGGGTCTCGATCGCCTCGTCGATGTGCGCCTCCGGCTGCACCGTCGCGAATTCCGTCATCATGGCGGAGCTGACCGGAACGCCGCGCGACATCGCCCGCACGGCGACGAGCTGAGCCTCCGACGCGGCCGCCAGATAGACGAAGATCGCGATGAAGATCAGCAGCGGATTGTAGAACAGGCCGATGAACCCGAGCGCGAAGGCGAACCACTGGCCGATGACGGCGGCGATCTCGGTCGCCCGCACGTGTCCGAGCCGGATCGCGAGCAGGGCGCGCAACACGCGGCCGCCGTCCATCGGGAAGGCCGGGATGATGTTGAACGCCGCGAGGAACAGGTTCACGGCGGCGAGCCGGTCCACCATCGAGACGCTGGCGTTGTCGACCGCAGCCGCGCGCTGGCTGCTGATGTCGGCGCCGAACGCCACGATCAGGATGACCGCGATGGCGACGTTCACGAGCGGGCCGGCCACGGCCACGAGAAGTTCCTGGCGCGGCTCCTCGGGAATGCGCTCGAGCCGCGCGACGCCGCCGATCGGCAGGAGCGTCACGTCGGGCGTGCGCACGCCGAACGCGCGCGCCGTCAGTATGTGTCCGAATTCATGCGCGAGCACGCACAGGAACAGCAGGATCATGAAGGCGAGCCCGTTCCAGGCGGCGCCCGCGCCGCCGGACGCCCAGCTGGCGATGAAGATCCAGGCGAGGAACAGAAGAAAGGTGATGTGAATGCGGATCGCGGTGCCCGCGATCGAGCCGACGTTCACCGACCAGAGCATCGCAGCGTCTCCCGCCCGGTTGCAGCGCCAAAGTGGCATAGCCTACGTCAGACGTAGGCATTGGGCGACCGGTTGTCAGCCCGGCGCGGGGGACGCGATTGCATCATTTTCCCCGCGTCCCCATCTGTGTGGGGACTGAACACGGACGAGGGAGCCACGATGGCGTTCTGGCGGGCCGGAAGTCACCCGGGTTTCGACCGTCATGCGACGGACGATGCCGCGCGGGACGAAGCATCCGTCCGGCACGGCTTCTGGACGAAGGTCAGGGCCGTCGCCGCCCGCGTCCCCTTCGTCGAGGACCTGCTCGCCGCCTACTACTGCGCGCTCGATCGCGAGACGCCTCGCCACGTGCAGGCGGCGCTGTTCGGCGCGCTCGCCTATTTCGTCCTGCCGTTCGATTTCGTTCCCGACATGATGCCGCTCCTGGGATTTACCGACGACGCGGCCGTTCTGGCGACCGCCATCCGGCTGGTCGCCGCCCACATCCGGCCGGAACATCGGGAGGCCGCGCGGCGGGCCCTTGCCCGCGGGCTCGAGCCGGATCCGACGGCCTGAGCCGGCGCGCCGCCCTGTCCGGGCCCGTCATGGATGCAGGATCACCTTCCCCTTCACCTTGCGTTCGGCGATCGCCCGCAGCGCTTCCGCGGTTCGTTCCAGCGGATAGACCGCGTGCACATGGGCCGAAAGCTTTCCCTCGGCGCACCAGCGCACGAGGTCGGCCGCGGATTCGCGGTGGGCCTGCGGCTCGCGCTGCGCCCAGGCGCCCCAATAGACACCGCGCACGTCGCATCCCTTGAGAAGCACCAGATTGAGCGGCAGCCTGGGGATCTCGCCGGCTGCGAACCCGACGACCAGCAGGCGGCCGGCCCAGGCGATGGCGCGGACCGCGCTTTCGGTAAAGGAACCGCCGACCGGATCGTAGATCACATCGGGTCCGCGGCCTCCGGTCGCCTCGCGCAACGCCGATTTCAGATCCGTGCGTGCGTAGTCGATGGTCTCATCCGCACCGTGCTCGCGTGCGAAGGCGAGCTTGTCGGGCGATGACGCGCAGGCGATCACGCGGGCGCCCATCAGCTTGCCGAGCTCGACGGCCGCGAGCCCGACGCCGCCGGATGCGCCGAGGACCGCGAGCGTTTCGCCGGGCCGCAGGTTGGCGCGCTCGCGCAGCGCATGCAGCGTCGTCCCATAGGTGATGAGAAGGCCGGCCGCGCGGTCGAAGTCGAGCGACGGCGGCAGTTTCACCAGCCGTTCGGCGGCGACCGCGACGCGCTCGCGCGCCGCCCCGTGGCTGATGTAGCCGGCGACCCGGTCGCCCGGCGCGAGATCCGCGACGCGGCTCCCGACGCGCGCGACGGTGCCGGCGAATTCACCGGAGGGCGAAAACGGAAACGGCGGCTTGGTCTGATAGCGCCCGGCAATCATGAGCGTGTCATAGAAGTTCAGCGCCGCCGCCTTGACATCGACCAGCGCCTCGCCGTCGCTCGGCTCGGGCTCGGGCGTGTCCACGAGTTCGAGATCGTCGGGCCCGCCGAAGCGGGTGCACAGGACGGCCCTCATGTTGACTCCGCAAGATTCGACCCGGCGCCGCTCGTATCATGTTTTCGTTCGTGCGCGGATGCGCGTCGGGCGAAGCGGCCATGCACCGGGAGGTTCGCCGCGACTCGCCGCCGGTCGCAAGTGAGGCCGGTGTGATCGTGGGGCACCAGGGCCGCGCAGAAGCGGCATTTGGCGCCTTCACATTGCCGATTTTTCCCATTATTCGGCTATACTTGAACCGAGTCGGAAGTATCCCGGCATGGCTTCCTCCTCAGTTTCGCGAGGCCCGATGATTCACCTTCGTCGCTTCTCCGTCAGCCTGGCGCTGGCGGCCGTCACGGCACTCGGATGGTCGTCGCTGACGGCGGCGCAGTCGCAGCAGCCGGCCAAGCCCAAGCCGGCCGCCCCCAAGCAGACGGCGAAGCCCGCCGCGCATCCGACCCGCTCGGCCGCGGTGGCTCCGACCGCGGCGGGCGCGCAGCCCGCATTGCTCGGCCAGTTCGGCGATTGGGGCGCCTACGCGGCCTCGCCGGGCGGCCACAAGGTCTGTTTCGCGCTCGCCAAGCCGGCCACGTCGCGGACCGATCCGCCCAACCGGCCGCGCGATCCGGTCTACATGTTTGTCTCCTCGAGGCCGGCCGAGAAGGTGAAGGACGAAGTGTCGGTGATCATCGGCTACGGCTTCAAGCCGAGTTCCGATGCGACGATCGAGGTCGGCGGCAGCTCCTACGCGATGTACACGCAGGCCGACGGCGCCTGGATCAAGAACGCCGCCGAGGAGGCGCGCCTCGTCGAAGCCATGCGCAAGGGCTCCGACCTCGTGGTGAAGGGCACCTCGTCGCGCGGGACGCAGACGACCGACACCTATTCGCTGCGCGGCCTTTCCCAGGCGCTCGATCGCGTCGCCCAGGAATGCCGCTGAAGCAGGCCGCCGAAGCCGCGGCTGGCGAGCGCCGATGAGTGGCCGCTGAGGACCCGGCGTTAACCCTCTGTTCTTCTCTACCGAGACCCGCTGGCGGTTCCGCGGCCCACGCCCCATGTTCGGCGAGGCGAGCCGGTTTTGCGTCGGGCCGCGCGCTCCTCTATTGAAGGGGACGCGGGCGGAGGACCAACGCCCGCCTTTCGGAGCCATGAGCGCGACGTTGCAAGCAGCCCCGACCGCGGCACCCTCGGGTTTCATCGAGAAGGCGCCGCTCGAGCGATATGTGCCGCCGGCGAAGCCGTCGCTGGTCGGGCTGTCGCGCGCCGAGCTTGCGGAGGTGATGGGGCAGCTCGGCGTTCCCGAGCGCCAGCGCAGGATGCGCGTTCAGCAGGTGTGGCACTGGCTCTACGTGCGCGGGGCGCGGAGCTTCGACGAGATGACCAGCATGTCGAAGGAACTGCGGGCGCTCCTCGACCAGCATTTCACGCTGGCGCGGCCCGAGGTGATCGCCGAGCAGGTCTCGGTCGACGGCACCCGGAAATGGCTGCTGCGGCTGCCGGGGGAGGCCCCCGGAGAAGCCCCGCACGCGGTCGAGTGCGTCTACATTCCGGAAGCGGATCGCGGCACGCTGTGCGTCTCGAGCCAGGTCGGCTGCACGCTCAACTGCGCCTTCTGCCACACCGGAACGCAGCGCCTCGTGCGCAATCTCACGGCGGGCGAGATCGTCGGCCAGATCATGGTCGCGCGCGACCGCCTCGACGACTGGCCGGCGCGTGCGCGCTCGGGCGAACCGCGCGGCGCGGACGCACCCCGGCCGATCGTTCCGACCGACGGCGGACGCTTCGTCACCAACATCGTGATGATGGGAATGGGCGAGCCGCTCTACAATTTCGACGCGGTGCGCGACGCGCTGCTGGTCGTAGCCGACAACGAGGGGATCGGCATTTCCAGGCGCAAGATCACGCTGTCGACCTCCGGCGTCGTGCCGAACATCGCGCGCGCCGGGCACGAGATCGGCGTGATGCTCGCGGTTTCGCTGCATGCCGTGCGCGACGAGCTGCGCAACGAGCTTGTGCCGCTCAACCGCAAGTACCCGATCGCCGAGCTGATGGAGGCGTGCCGCAACTATCCCGGCCTCACCAATGCCAAGCGCATCACGTTCGAATACGTGATGCTCAAAGGGGTGAACGATTCGCTCGCCGACGCGCGCGCTCTGGTCAGGCTGCTCAAGGGAATTCCCGCCAAGATCAATCTCATCCCGTTCAATCCCTGGCCCGGCACGACATACGAATGCTCCGACTGGGAGCGCATCGAGGAATTCTCGGAAGTCGTGTTCAACGCCGGCTATGCTTCGCCGGTGCGCACGCCGCGCGGACGCGACATTCTCGCCGCCTGCGGCCAGCTCAAGAGCACGACCGAGAAGCTCTCCGCGCGCGAGCGCATGGCGCTGCGCGCCATGGCGATGACCGATTGAGCAGGGCGCGATGGATGTCATTGGCCGCCTGATCCTGCGACTGCTGCTCGTCCCGCTCGGCGCCGTGGTGGCGGTCTGCGTCTCGGTGCTCGTGGTGATCGTCGCGCACTGGAACGCGTTCATGGCGGTGGTGATCGCCAGTCCGGAGGCGCAGCAGGACTATCTGCTCGCGCTCGCGGTCGCCGGGCCCGTCGTCGCCCTCGTGCTCGCGCTGTCGGCGATGTGCACCGTGCTGCCGGCGGCCGTCGGCGTGTTGATCGCCGAAGTGTTCGCCATCCGCTCCTGGATCTACCACACGGCCAACGGCGGACTCTCGGCCTGGATCGGCTGGCCGCTGATGCAGGACCTGCGCGACGAGTACCACTTCTTCACCGATCCGAAGATCATCGTCGCCGCCGGCCTGACGGCGGGGCTCGCCTATTGGGCGGTGGCCGGCTGGACGGCCGGGTTCTGGAAACCGATCTCCGCTGCGCGCGCCGTTCCGGCGGCGCCGGCGTGAGCGGGTCGGCGAGGCCTTGACGGGCACCGTGGTCCGCGCGCCGCGGAATATCAGGGGCGTTTCGTTGCCTTGCGAACCCGCAATCGGCGTCCGGCGCTCTTGAGGCGCGCGGCGGCGCCGGCGGGCTTGTCGAACGTCACCGAACCGGGCTTGAGGTTGAGCCGGGTCCCGTCGGGAAACACCAAGTAGCGCGAAACGATGCGCAATTCGCCTTCTTGGCCGGGTTCACCCTCGATCACATATCGTGTGCCGACAGGAACCCGGGTGGGGAGGCGGCCCCGGGCAGCCATGACATTCTCCTACGCGAAAAGACCCATACGCCAAAACACCCAACGATCAACAAATCGCCTTGGACTCGGTGGGAAATTACCGGCCACGTCCTAGAACCCGAAAAATAGACCAATGTGAGGCGGTCTCGCGGCATCCGCCGCAGCATGGTAGGAGAGGGCTGTGACAGCGGAATGTCGGCCATGACGGCGCCCCTGAAGACCATCGAAACCGCCAACGACGTGGCCTCGACCATGCGCGAGATCGGCCGCGCCGCCCGGACCGCCGCGCGCGCCCTGGCGCTCGCCCCGGCCGGCCGCAAGGACGAGGCGCTCGGCGCCATGGCGCAGGCGATCGGGGCGGGGGAGGCGGCGATTCTCGCCGCCAACGCCGAGGACGTCGCCGAAAGCCGGGCCGCAGGGGCGCCCCCGGCCTTCCTCGACCGTCTGACGCTCGACGCCAGGCGGATCGCGGCCATCGCGGACGGCATCACGGTGGTGCGCCGGCTGTCCGATCCGGTCGGGACCGTCATGGCGTCGTGGACGCGTCCGAACGGCATGACGATCGAGCGGGTTCGCGTGCCGCTCGGCGTGGTCGGCGTGATCTACGAGAGCCGGCCCAACGTGACGGCGGACGCCGGCGCGCTCTGCCTCAAGGCCGGCAACGCCGTGGTCCTGCGCGGCGGCTCGGAAAGCTTCCGCTCCTCGCGCGCCATTCACGCCGCGCTCCTCGCAGGCCTGCGTGCCGCGGGCCTTCCCGAGGGCGCGATCCAGTTCGTTCCGACCCGCGATCGCGCGGCCGTCGGCCTGATGCTGCAGGGGCTCGAGGGTTCGATCGACGTGGTCGTGCCGCGCGGCGGCAAGAGCCTCGTAGCGCGCGTGCAATCCGAGGCGCGGGTGCCGGTATTTGCGCACCTCGAAGGCAATTGCCATGTCTACGTCGACCGCGCCGCCGATCTCGCCATGGCCAAGGCCATCGTGCTCAACGCCAAGATGCGGCGCACCGGCGTGTGCGGCGCCGCCGAGACGCTGCTGGTCGATCGCGCGGTGGCGGCGAGCCACCTGCCGCCGCTCGTCACCATGCTGCTCGACGCCGGATGCGAGGTGCGCGGCGACGAGCAAACCCGCGCGGTCGACGCGCGCGTGCGGCCCGCCACTGAGGAGGATTGGGCGACCGAGTATCTCGACGCCATCATCGCCGTGAAGGTGGTGGACGGCGTCGGCGAGGCGATCGCGCACGTCGAGCGCTACGGCTCGCACCACACCGACGCCATCGTCACGGCCGATCCGGCCGCGGCAGAGACGTTCCTGAACCAGGTGGACTCGGCCATCGTGCTGCACAACGCCTCGACGCAGTTCGCCGACGGCGGCGAGTTTGGCTTCGGCGCGGAGATCGGCATCGCGACCGGTCGCCTGCATGCGCGCGGCCCGGTCGGGGTCGAGCAGCTCACGACGTTCAAGTACCGCGTGCGCGGCTCCGGGCAGACGCGACCGTGATCCGCCTTCCGCCGCACGCCCGCGGCCTCAAGATCGGCCTGTTCGGCGGAACGTTCGATCCCCCGCACCGGGCGCATCTGGGCGCCAGCCTGCTCGCCATGGACCGGCTCGGGCTCGACCGGGTGTGGTGGCTGGTCACGCCGGGCAATCCCCTCAAGGACACGCGCGCGCTCGCACCGCTGCCTGACCGCATCGCCGCCGCGCGCGCGCTCGCGCGCCATCCGCGCATCGACGTCACGGGCCTCGAAGCCGAAATCGGCAGCCCCTACACGTTCAGCACCATTGCGTACCTGCGGGCGCGCTGCCCCGGCGTGCGCTTCGTCTGGATCATGGGGGCGGACAACCTGCGCAGCTTCCATCGCTGGCAGAAGTGGCGCGGCATCGCCGCGCTGGTGCCGATCGCGGTGGTCGACCGGCTCGGCCCCAGCCTCTATGCGACCGCGGGACCGGCCGGCCACGCGCTGGCGAACTTCCGCCTTCCGGAAAGCGCGGCGAGGTCGCTCCCCACCCGGACACCTCCGGCCTGGGTCTTCCTGCACGGCCTCAAATCGCCGCTGTCATCGACGGCGCTGCGCGCCGCGCGCAAGTCACAAAATGGTCGCGCAAAGCAAGGAAAAGAGAGTTACGCAACCCTGCAAGGTTGAAACCATTAACTCGTCACGCATATCCTGTGAGTCGGCCCCGGGCGGGGTGCTCGGGCGACCAAACCGAAAGGAAGGACCCCTGTCCAGCCCTGTGCTTTTTCGGGCAGAGCATCGTTCGCCCGAACCGGTCTCCAAGGTGCGACCTGACGCCGAGGAGACGCTTCGCCTCGTCCTCGCCGGCCTCGACGATATGAAGGCCGAGGACACCGTCACCATCGATCTTCGCGGCAAAACCTCGATCGGCGACTACATGGTTGTGACCTCCGGCAGGTCCAACCGGCACGTCGGCGCGGTCGCGGATCATGTCATCGAGGACCTCGACAAGTCCGGCATTCCGGGCATCCGGGTCGAGGGCATGCCGCATTGCGACTGGGTGCTGATCGACGCCGGCGACGTCATCGTCCACGTGTTCCGCCCGGAAGTGCGCGCCTTCTACAATCTCGAGAAGATGTGGGTGGGCGGCGGATCGAACAGGCGCCGCGCGAGCTGAAGGCCGCGGTGGCGCAGAGGCCATGCGGCTCCTCGTGGTCGCCGTCGGCCGGCTGAAAGCCGGGCCCGAGCGCGAACTGGCCGAGCGCTACATCGAGCGCGCCGAAAAGGCCGGCCGGGCGCTGGGCTTCAAGGGCGTCGACGTCGTGGAATTCGACGAGAGCCGCGCACGGCGGCTGGCCGAGCGCCTGGGCGAGGAAGCCGCGCGGCTGAATTCCGCCATTCCGAAGGATGCCGCAATCGTCGCGCTCGACGAGAAGGGGCAGGCGCTTACGAGCGAGGGCTTCGCCGAGCGGCTGCGGCGTTGGCGCGAGGAGGGCCGCGCGAGCCTGTGTTTCCTCGTCGGCGGCGCCGACGGCCTCGACCCGGGGCTGCGCAAGCGGGCGGACCTGACGCTCTCGTTCGGCGCCTGCACCTGGCCGCACCAGATGGTACGGATCATGCTGCTCGAACAGGT
Organism: uncultured Hyphomicrobiales bacterium; assembly: GCA_964538565.1. GTDB lineage: Bacteria > Pseudomonadota > Alphaproteobacteria > Rhizobiales > Xanthobacteraceae > CAYVBN01. The sequence goes on from CAZIGW010000240.1 coordinate 12,060, forward strand.
GTATCGGGCGATGACGATCCTCGGCGGCCACCCCTACCATCGCGGATCGTGAGCAAGGCGGTTCCGTCGAATCGACGTTCGCATTAGTTTTGTCTCGCGTAGGGTCATGGTGTGACGCAAAAACGCGTCGTTCGGGGCGCACCCTGGAGCAAGCCACGCCGTCGTTTCGCCACGGACCGGACCCACCTTCGTGTGCAGCCCGATACGGAAAAGCCTCAATTCCGAGCCATCACCAAACGGTATGCTGAATGCGCCGGCCGATCCGTGCCCTGGTTTCGATGATCGATATTGCTGATCAGCGCCCCGTTCCGCTTTTCGTGTTTTCGGCGGCGGTGGCGCTGGTCCTGCCTTTCGGATCCGACCTCGTGTTTGCGCAGACGGCGCCGTCCGCCAGCGCCCCGGCTGCGCTCGACGCCGTCAACCAGCGGGACCATGAGCTCGAAGCGCTGCGCGCCGAGCAGCAGAAGGCGGCCGAGACACAACAGAGGCTGCAGGCGGAAATCGCCGCCATCGGCCAGGACCGCAGCAAGCTCAACCAGGCGCTGATCGACACCGCTGCGCGCATCCGGACCGTGGAAGCGCAGATCGCGACGGCCGAGGAGCGCCTGAAGCCGCTCGACAGCAAGGAACATTCGATCCGGCAATCGCTCGACGCACGCCGCGCCGTCATGGCGGAGATCCTCGCCGCCCTGCAGCGGATCGGCCGGCGCCCGCCACCCGCCGTCGTGGCGCGCCCGGAGGATGCGCTGGAATCGATCCGCGCCGCGATGCTGCTCGGCGCCGTCCTGCCGGAAATGCGCAGCGCCGCCCAGTCTCTGTCGACGGACCTGAAGGAACTCGTGCGCGTGCGCAAGGAGATCGGCGAGGAGCACGACCGGCTCGCGCATGACCGCGACGCGCTTGCGCAAGAGCAGTCGCGCATGACGATGCTGCTCGAGGGCCGCAAGAAGCAGCAGGCGGACGCCGAGAAGGCGCTCGAAGCCGAGCGCCAGCGTGCTGCATCGCTCGCACGCCAGGCGGACAATCTCAAAGATTTGATCGGCAAGCTCGAGCAGGGGCTCGATCCGGCGACCCGCGTGGCGCGCGGCCCGGGGCCGGCCGCGCCAGCCGCGAAGGGTGCCTCAGGCGCGCATCAGGAATTCGCCGCGCTCAAGGATCCGGGCCGCCTCGCTCCGGCGCTGGCCTTCGCGTCGGCCAAGGGCATGCTGCGGTTGCCGGTCAACGGCGTCAAGATTCGCGATTTCGGCGCAAGCGACCGCGCCGGCGGTACCGAGCGGGGGCAGTCGATCGCCACCCGACCCGGCGCCCAGGTCACGGCGCCGTGCGACGGCTGGGTGGTGTACTCGGGGCCCTTTCGCAGCTACGGTCAACTCTTGATCCTGAATGCTGGCGGCGGGTATCATGTATTGCTCGCGGGAATGGAACGAATTTCCGTAGAACTCGGCCAGTTCGTTCTGACCGGAGAACCCGTGGGCGTGATGGGAAGCGGACCTCAGGTCGCTTCCGCGGTCGTCGCCGGCTCAACTCAACCGGTCCTCTACATCGAGTTCCGAAAGGACGGGACACCCGTCGATCCGAGCCCATGGTGGGCAACAAGCGACAACGAGAAGGTTCGCGGATGATGCGCAAGACTTCCTTGGTTCTCATCGGCGCGGTGGCCGGCGCCGCGCTGGCGCTGCTTGCCGTTCAGCCCCGGATATTCCTGGGCACGAGCGCGCGCGCGGCCGCGGCTGACACGTATCGGCAGCTCAATCTGTTCGGCGACATCTTCGAGCGCGTGCGCGCCGACTATGTCGAGAAGCCGGACGACAGCAAGCTGATCGAGTCGGCCATCAACGGCATGCTCAGCGGCCTCGATCCGCATTCGAGCTACATGGATCCGAAGAGCTTCCGCGACATGCAGGTCCAGACGCGCGGCGAGTTCGGCGGGCTCGGCATCGAGGTCACCATGGAAGACGGGCTCGTGAAGGTCGTGGCGCCGATCGACGACACGCCGGCCGCCAAGGCGGGCGTGCGTGCGGGCGACATCATCACGCATCTCGACGACGAAGCCGTGCAGGGCCTCACGCTCAACCAGGCGGTCGAGAAGATGCGCGGCCCGGTCAACACCAAGATCAAGCTGAGAATCGTGCGCAAGGGCGTCGACAAGCCGATCGAGGTCTCGATCGTGCGCGACGTGATCCGGGTGCGCTCGGTGCGCTCGCGGGTCGACGGCGACGACGTCGGCTACATCCGCATCACCCAGTTCAACGAGCAGACCACCGACGGCCTAAAGAAGGCGCTTGCCGACATCCAGGCGCAGGTGCCGAACGACAAGCTCAAGGGCTACGTGGTCGACCTGCGCAACAATCCGGGCGGCCTGCTCGACCAGGCGATCTCGGTGTCCGACGCGTTCCTCGAACGCGGCGAGATCGTGTCGACGCGCGGCCGCAATGCCGAGGAGACGCAGCGCTTCAATGCGCGGGCGGGCGACCTCAGCAAGGGCAAGCCGCTGATCGTGCTGATCAACGGCGGCTCGGCTTCGGCCTCGGAAATCGTCGCCGGCGCGCTGCAGGATCACAAGCGCGCGACGCTCGTCGGCACGCGTTCGTTCGGCAAGGGGTCCGTGCAGACGATCATTCCGCTCGGAGCCGGCAACGGCGCCCTGCGTCTGACGACCGCGCGCTACTTCACGCCGTCCGGGCGGTCGATCCAGGCCAAGGGCATCACGCCCGACATCGAGGTGCTGCAGGACGTGCCCGACGAGGTGAAGGCGCGCGCCGACACCAAGGGCGAATCCTCGCTGCGCGGCCATCTCAAGGCTGAAGGCGAGGAGAAGAGCGGCTCGCAGTCCTACGTGCCGCCGGACGCCAAGGACGACAAAGCGCTCAACATGGCCCTCGACCTCCTGCGCGGGACGCAGGTCAACCCTGCCTTCCCGCCCAATCCGAAGTCGGCCTCGATTCCGAACTGATCGGTTCGAGCCGGAGCGTCTCGAAGGGGCGGCCTCGCGGCCGCCCCTTTGCGTTGGCGAGGGCTTCCGGTGGTGGGGTGGGGTGCGACGAGGCCGCCAGCCGCGGAAGCGGCGTGAGCCGTGTCGTGGTAAGGTTTCACCATGATTCGCGAGAGGCCGGGCCGTGGCGGATGACCTGAGCACCCCGCTCGGCCAAGACACGGCGAAGAAGAAGCGCTTCACCCTCCCGTTGGCGCTGCCCAAGGCGGTGGCGGCCGCGCTGGGCCTTTTCATCGCGACATTCCTGATCTGGGCGACCGTGGTCGACGACCCGCTCGGCGGGCAGCCCATGGCCGTGGTGTCGGTCGATATCGCGGGGCCGGCCGGGAAGAAGCCGGCGCCGGCCGGTCCGGGCACGCCAAAGTCCGGCGCGGAAGATCCGGGCGCCACCCCCTCGGGCAACCCTGCGGCGTCGGCCGTCGAGGCCGGCCGCAACCCGAGCGGGCTGCAGACCGTGACCGTCATCGACGGCACCAGCGGCAAGCGCCAGGAGGTCGCGGTCCCGGCGGCCGAGGAGCACAAGCTGCCGCCGTCGATCGACCCACACCTGCTCGAAAACTCCCGTCACGGGCCGATCCCCCGGATCGCTCCGGACGGCGCGCGTCCGCTGCAGGTCTATGCCCGCCCGGTGGCGCTGGCGGAGCAGCATCCGACCATTCCGCGCATCGCCGTCGTCCTCACCGGGCTCGGGATCGGCTCGAGCACGACCGCGGAGGCGCTCGCCAAGGTGCCGGCGCCGGTCACGCTCGCCTTTTCGCCCTACGGTATCGACATCGACCGGGTGGTGACGCGGGCGCGCGGGGAGGGGCATGAGGTCCTCCTCATGGTGCCGATGGAGCCGTTCGACTATCCCGACAACGATCCCGGTCCGCAGACCCTGCTTACTTCGCGCGCGCCCGAGCAGAACATCGAGCGGCTGCAGTGGTTGATGAGCCGGTTCCAGGGCTAGGTCGGCCTCACCAACTACATGGGGGCGCGGTTCACCGCGACCGACCAGTCGTTCGCCCCGGTGCTGCGCGAGGCGGCCAGGCGCGGGCTTCTCTATTTCGACGACGGGACGTCGCCGCGCAGCCTCGCCAGCCAGCTCGCGGGCGCCAACAACCTCCCGTTCGCCAAGGCCGACCTCGTGCTCGACTCGGTGCCGACCCCCGAGGAGATCGACGGCGCCTTTGCCAAGCTCGAAGCGATGGCGCGCGAACGCGGCTCCGCCATCGGGGTCCTGTCGGCGCTGCCGGTCTCGGTCGCGCGGCTGTCGAAATGGGCGAAGGGAATTGAGGGCCGCGGCTTCGTACTGGTGCCGATCACGACCGCCGCCACCAAGCCGAAATCGAGCTAGATGTGAGCTTTCAATAGGTTGTCCATCCGGTCCGGACCGGGGAAGCTGAAGTTGCTGAAGCTTCGCGCTTTTCTCGGAGGACCGGATGAACGTGCATAAGAAT
>CAZIGW010000241.1:0-5909 GCA_964538565.1 uncultured Hyphomicrobiales bacterium
ATGCGCGATGACGAAGTACGTATCGGTCAGATGCACGTCGAGCGCGAGCGCGGCGAGAAAGAGGCCGGTCAGCCCGCCGGCTGTGAACAGCGACACGAAGCCCAAGGCAAACAGCATGGGCGATTCGTAAGCGACTGAGCCCTTGTAGAGCGTGGCCGTCCAGTTGAACACCTTGATCGCGGAGGGGATCGCGACGAGATAGCTCAGCACCGAGAACACCATGCCGGCGTACACCGACTGGACGGACACGAACATGTGATGGCCCCACACGAGAAAGCCGATGACGGCGATGGCGAGAATGGCGTAGGCCATCATGCGATAGCCGAAGATCCGCTTGCGCGCGAAGCACGTGATGATCTCGCTGACCACGCCCATGCCCGGCAGCACCATGATGTACACCGCGGGGTGGGAGTAGAACCAGAACAGGTGCTGGAACAGCAGCGGATCGCCGCCGAGCTGCGGGTCGAAGATGCCGATGCGGAAGATGCGCTCGAACGCCATGAGGCTGAGCGTCATCGCTAGCACGGGTGTGGCGAGCACGAGGATGACCGACGTCGCGTAGATCGCCCACACGAAGAGCGGCAAGCGGAACCACGTCATGCCGGGCGCACGCAGCTCGTGCACCGTGACGATGATGTTGAGGCCGGTCAGGATCGAGGAGAAGCCGACGATGAAGACGCCCGTCACCGCCGCGATGACGTACGTGTTCGAGAACAGCGTCGAGAAGGGCGTGTAGAACGTCCAGCCCGTATCGACGCCGCCCGCGATCAGCGCGCCGAGCGTCACGACGGCGCCCGCGATGTAGAGATACCAGCTCAGGAGGTTCAGCCGCGGAAAGGCGAGATCGCGCGCGCCGATCATGAGCGGGATCAGGAAATTGCCGAGCGTGGCGGGAATGGACGGGATCAGGAAGAACCACACCATGATCACGCCGTGCAGGGTGAAGAGCTTGTTGTACGTCTCGGCCGAGAACAGATCGCCGGCCGGCGTGAGAAGCTCGAGCCGGATGAGCGCCGCGGCCGTGCCGCCGACGAAGAACAGCAGCGTGATCGACACCGCGAACAGAATGGCGATGCGCTTGTGATCGTGCGTGAGAAGCCAGGAGCGCACCGAATAGCCCGCGGACAGGTAGCTGTCCGCGCGCTCGGAAGGGGGCAGCAGCGGGGCGGCGATCGTGTTCATGGCTGCGAGCCTCGCGAGTCGCGCAGCGACTCGATGTACGCGATGAGCGCGAGAATCTGCTCTTCGCTCACCTGTCCGGCGAAGGACGGCATGATGGGCGAGTAGCCGGCGGCGACGTCCTTCGTCGGAATCAGGATCGAATCGCGGATGTAGAGCTCGTCGGCGATCACGGTCCTCCCCGTCGCGAGCGCGACAGGGCGTCCGTACAGGGATTCGAGAGGCGGCGCGTGCACGGTCGCGGACGCGCCGTGGCAGCCGCTGCAGCCGAGCGTGCGGAACAGCCGTTCCCCGCGTGCGGCGAGCGTTTGCTGCGCGGGCCCGGAGGCGAGCCAGCGCGTGTACTCCTCGGGTTCCATGACCACGATCTCACCGATCATGCGCGCGTGATCCGTGCCGCAATACTCGGTGCAGAACAGGTGGAAGCGCCCGGCACGCTCCGCGGTGAACCACAGCGTCGTGTACCGGCCGGGAAGCACGTCCTGTTTCGCGCGGAACGCGGGCACGAAGAAGCTATGAATCACATCCTGTGACGTCATCACGAGCTTGATGGGATAGCCGCGCGGCACGTGCAACTGGTCGATCTCGCGCCGACCGTCGGCGTGCTGGACCTTCCACATCCATTGCTTCGCGACGATGAACACTTGCTGCGCGTCGGGCGGAGGCGCGTGCTGCTGGTAGTAGAGATCCGCCGCCCACACGAAGACGCCAAGGAACAGCAGCAACGGGATGATCGTCCAGGCCAGCTCGATGCGTCGCGTGGCGCGGTGTCGCTGATCCGCCGGGGCGCGGGTGCGATCGGCCTTGGTGTTGTGCCGATAGCGCAGGCAGAACACGATGATGAGCGCGATGATCGTGACGGCCACGACACCGGTGAGCGCGGTGAGAGCACCCAGCAAAACGTCGACCTTGCCGGCGAGCGGCGATGCGGCCGGTGTCCACGGAAACAAGGCGCTCATGGCGTGCTCGCCGCGCGCCGTCGCGCGCGTTCGCGCCAGAGGAGCAGGAGGATCAAGCCGCCCAGCGATGCGGCCGTCGCGAGCGCGGCCAATCGCAGGATGGCTTCGACGAGCAAGCTGTAGCGCCCGGTCGAAGGATCGTAGTGATAGCAGAGCAGCCAGAGCCGATCGGTGAGGGTGCCGATGCGATCGGACGAGGCTTCCACCAGACCGAGCCGCAGCTCCTGCGCGGGGAACGCGACGCCAGGCATGTAGCGCGCGATCCTGCCGTCCGCCGTGAGCAGGACGATGCCGGCGGCGTGCGCGTATTGCCGGCTGTTCTCGTCATAGAAGTATCTGAAGCCAATGGTGTGCGCGACGGTTGCGATCTGCTCGGGCGTTCCGGTGAGGAAGTGCCATCCGCCCGCGGCGTTCGGACGGCCATACTTTGCGACATAGGCAGCCTTCTTCGCGTGCGCGAGCTGCGGTGTATCGCGAGGCGAGATGCTGATGGTGATGACGTTGAACTGCTTCCCGGCGTCGAAAGTCACCTGACGCAGGCCCGAGACGAGGCCATTCAGCACGAGCGTGCAGAGATTCGGGCACTCGTAGTACGTCATGACGAGCACGGCGGGGCGCCGGCCCACCAAGTCGCCGAGCCGCACGACACGGCCATTCGCGTCGCGGAACCACGCCTGCAGCGGCACGCGCACGCCGAGCCGCTGGTCGAAGCCGACTTCCCGCGCGGGATCGTGCGCGCGCGTCGCGGCGTCGCGTCGCCTCGTGACATGTGCCATGTCGGCGCGCGTCAGCACCATCCTCGCGGCCGTAGGCCGGCTCGCTGCACCGGCCATGCCGGCGGGGCTCGGCGGGCGTGCCGCATCCGTCGCGAGGATCTGCATCGCGCGTTCGATCGGGATCTGAACGATGCCGGCCTCGCGATCCACCCATCGATAGCGATGCAGTCGCGCCTGTTGTTCTTGGAGATATCCCGGCAGCGTCGCCGCCGGCTTGGATTCGAGACGCGGCGCGGGCGGCACGGCGCGCGCATCAATCGTCGGTTGCACCCAGCCGCGGATGACGCCGCTTCCGAGCCCATAGAGCAGCCCGTAGGCCGCCAGGCAGGCGAGCAGAATGACGCCGACGAGCCCCGCGGCGATCCACAGTATGCGGCGGGACGCCACGCGCGAGCTCTGGTAGCCGCGTTCGACTGCCGCGGCCGGTGCGCCCTCAGCCATGCTCGGCCTCCGGTGTGTCCGACAGCTCGGCGGACGCGATGCTCGGTCCCTGTGCCACGAGCCACGCGACATTCGCGAGCCACAACCCGCCAACACCGAGCGACGCCACCACGATGGGCCAGTGGAGCGTGATCCCTTGCGGATGCAGCGACGGCGAGAAGACCCACACGCTGTCGAACCAATGCGCAACGAGCAGCCCGGAGCCGAGCGCGAGCATGATCGGTACGCGCCGCTTCGCGTCTCGAAACAGCAGCACGAAGAACGGCACCGCGAACTCGAAGACGATCAGGAACACGCCGACCCAGCGCCAGCTCGTCTCGATGCGCGGCAGGTGCCACGCATTCTCGTGCCGCAGGTCTTCGGCCCAGATGATGAGATATTCGGTGTAGGCGAGGTACGCCCACAGCATCACGAACATCAGCATGAGGTTGCCGAGATCGTTGAACTCTTGCGGTGGAGCGCGCCGAGCGCGCGCGCGCAGCTCCGGCAGCACGCTCGCGCCGACGATGCCGAACGCGAAACCGGAGAGGCTCTGTCCCACGCCGGTGAGCAACCCGAACGTGGTCGAATACCACTGCGGCACGAGTGACATAATCCAGTCGACCGCCGCAAACGTCACGGTGACCGCATATATAAGGAGTCCCACCGTGCTCCAGACACGCAGCCGAAGCCGCTCGGTCGGAGGCGTATCCGCGCCGTACCGCGCCCAGGCCCGCCCGAGCCGCGCCGCGATCAAGAGCCACGCGGTGAAGTAGAGGGCCGCGCGAAGCAGGAAGAACTGCTCTTTCAGGTACCAGCTCTTCTTGCGCACGGTCTCCGCTACCGACGGATCCAGCACCGCATTCGGGTCGGCCCACGGATACAGCTCGTTCATTCCGAACAGCAGCGGCACGAACAACACCGCGAGCAGAGGAAGCGCGCGGAGCGCTCCTTCTAGCGGCGGTCCCACGTGCCGGCCCCAACGTCCGCCGGTCAGATGGTGGACCATGATCGTCGCGAGGCTTCCGAGCGAGATCCCTGCAAAGAACCACCACGCGATGAGATAGCCCTCGATCACCTCGCGCTCGAGCGGTGTGCGATGCTGGAGGATGACGACCAGCGCGCACGAAAGCAGGCAGACCGCGCCGACGATCAGCGCCGTGCGCGAGATCCGCTGCAAACGCCGCAAGTCGTCGGGCCCAGCCACCGAATTCATGGCGCAACTCCGGCGTCACTGGAGGACTGTTCGAGTGCTCGACGCTGCGCTTGCGGTACTGCGTCGAGCGTGGCGTGCTGACTGAGTTGCAACGCGCGGATGTACGCGACGATGGCCCACCGATCGTCGATCGGCACACGATCAGCATACGGGTACATCGCGCCGTACCCGTTCGTGATCACGTCGAAGAAGTGCGCATCCGGCGCGTTGCGCAGGCGGTCGATATGGTACGAAGGCGGATTCGGGAAGCCGCGTCGCGCCACCATGCCGTCGCCGCGCCCGTCGAAGCCATGGCACGGCGCGCAGAAGATTCCGAAGCGCTCCTGCCCGCGCTTCAGCACGGCCAACGTGCGCGGTAGCGGATTCGCCGCGTTCGTCTGGGCTACCGGGCCGGCACGCGCGGCAGTCTTGGGCTCGCCTTCTGCGTTCACCGGCAAGGTCGGCGGCACCTCCGCGGGCAGCGGCGCGATTTGCAGACGGCCGCTCGATGAGTCCGCGAACGCGCCGCTGCTGTACGCGATCGTGTAAGGCTCGAGCGGCCGGGATGCGCGGCCATCGGGCCACAGCGGACTTTCCTGAAGCGGCTTCAGCTTGGGCTGCTGATACATGTTGGCCATCTGCTGCTCGCACCCTCCAAGCAGCGCGAGCGCGGCGAGCGCGCACGCGAGCGACACCGTGTGGCTTCGAGTCACCATGGCACGGGCACCAGCCGCATCGGGTCGAGCGAGCGCAGGAAATCGTGCGTCCGTGACTCGTCGAAGTGCGGATCGCTGCACTCGATGCACAGAAAGAAGCGATTGCGCGAGGCGAGATCGAAGTCGCGCGCGTTGAAGATCGGGTGATGCAGGCGTGGCAGCCCGCTCGCGAACAGAAACGCGAAGAACGCGGCGAGCGCCGCGCCGAGCACGGCGAGCTCGAACGTCGGCGGCACGAAGGCGGGCCAGCTGTGCAGCGGCCGCGCGCCCGAATCGATCGGATAGTCGATCACCGACGAGTACCAGAGCATGAAGTAGGTGCCGGCGCCGCCGATCAGGCCGCCCATCAACGTCACGAATGGCACGCAGGTGCGCTTGATGCCGAGCGCGTCCGACAGCCCGTCCACCGGGAAGGGCGAGTACGCCGCGATGTCGCGGTAGCCTTCCGCGCGCGTGCGCTTCACCGCATCCACGAGATGCTCCGCGGACCGGAATTCGGCGAGCAGCCCGTACTGAGCAGACGGCGTCACGATGACGACTCCCGCCGCTCCTTCACGAGCTTGCGCATCTCGGACATCGAGATCACCGGCAGGAAGCGCACGAAGAGCAGGAACAGCAGTGCGAATGCGCCGAGCGAGCCGGCGAGGATCGCGATGTCCCAGAA
>CAZIGW010000242.1:0-23969 GCA_964538565.1 uncultured Hyphomicrobiales bacterium
ATGGACGCGAAGCTGGTGGGTGCGGCCGGTGATGGGCTCGAGCGCAAGCCACGTCCATGCCCGACGCCGCGGCCCCGCCTCGCCATCCCCCTCGCCGCTACCCTGATCCCGCGTGGGCGCCTCCGAGCGCCCCAGCACCCGCCACCGGGTGATCGCCGGCTGGCCGTGCGGATCGGGTTTCATCCACCAGCCGCGGCTCGCGTCGCGCCGGCCGAGCGGGAGGTCGATCGTGCCCTCGGTCGTCTCCGGGCCGCCCTCGACCACGGCCCAATAGGTCTTGCCGACCTTGCCGTGCTTGAACAGAAGCCCCAGATGAGCAAGCGCCTTGCGGTGGCGGCCGAGCACCAGGCATCCCGACGTGTCCCGGTCGAGCCGGTGCGCGAGCGCGGGCATGCGCGGCAGCCCGAAGCGCAGCGCGTCGAAATGATCCTCGAGGCTCGTCCCGCCCTTGGGGCCGCGATGAACCGGCAGTCCGGCCGGCTTGTCCACCACCAGCATCAGACCGTCGCGGTAGAGCACGCGGGCAAGCATGTCTTCCGGTGTCATGACGAAACCGCTATCACGAGTGCCGGCATGAACGACAGCACCGATCCGAAGGGCGAGCGCCCGAGCTGGTGGCGACGGCTGAGCAGCGGACTGCGCCGCACCTCGGCGTCGATCGGCAACGCCATCGGCGATCTCGTGAGCCGGCGCAAGCTCGACGCGGCCACGCTCGAGGAGCTCGAGGAAGTGCTGATCCGCGCCGACCTTGGCGTGGAGACCGCCGCGAAGGTCGCCGCCGCGATCGGCGAGGGTCGCTACGACAAGTCCGTCTCGGCCGACGACGTCAAGGCGATCCTCGCCGCCGAGGTCGAGAAGATTCTCGCTCCGGTCGCCCACCCGCTCGAGATCGGCTCCTCGGCGCGCCCCTTCGTCATCCTCGTGGTCGGCGTCAACGGCTCCGGCAAGACGACCACCATCGGCAAGCTGGCGGCGAAGATGCGCCGCGAAGGCCGGCGCGTGCTGCTGGCGGCCGGCGACACGTTTCGCGCCGCCGCCATCGACCAGTTGAAGATCTGGGGCGAGCGCACCGGCGCCACGGTGGTGGCGCGCGAGCAGGGCGCCGACGCGGCCGGCCTCGCCTACGACGCGCTGGCGCAGGCGCGCACCGACGGCGCCGACGTGCTCGTCATCGACACGGCCGGCCGCCTGCAGAACAAGGCGGGCCTCATGAGCGAACTCGACAAGATCGTGCGCGTCCTCAGGAAGCTCGATGCGAGCGCCCCGCATGCGGTCCTGCTGGTGCTCGACGCCACCGTCGGGCAGAACGCGCTGTCGCAGGTGGCGGAATTCTCCAGGATCGCCGGCGTGACCGGTCTGGTCATGACCAAGCTCGACGGCACGGCGCGCGGCGGCATCCTGGTGGCGATCGCGGCCCGCTACGGCCTGCCGGTCCACTTCGTCGGCGTCGGAGAAGGCGTCGAGGATCTGTCGCCGTTCGCCGCCAGGGACTTCGCCCGCGCGATCGCCGGGCTCGAACCGTGAGCATTGCGTCAGCACCCCGTCGAGGACACGTGGACACCGCATGAGCCCGCCGCCCGAGAAGAAAGCCATCCATCCGTTTCTCAAGCTGACGCTCGAGATCGGACCGCTGGTCCTGTTCTTCGCCGTCAATGCGCGCCTCGGCATCTTCGCGGGGACCGGCGTGTTCATGGCCGCGGTGGTGGTCGCGCTCGGCGTCTCCTACGCGCTCACGCGGCATCTGCCGATCATGCCGCTGGTCTCGGCGATCATCGTCGTGGTGTTCGGATCGCTGACCCTCGCGCTGCACGACGAGACGTTCATCAAGCTCAAGCCGACACTGATCTACGCCCTGTTCGGGGCGGTGCTGATCGGCGGGCTCGTGACCAACAAGCCGCTGCTCGCAACGGTGTTCGATCAGGTGTTCAACCTGTCGGAGGAGGGCTGGCGCAAGCTCACGCTGCGCTGGGCCGCGTTCTTCATCGTCATGGCGGTCCTCAACGAGATCGTGTGGCGCACGCAGTCGACGGATTTCTGGGTGAACTTCAAACTGTTCGGCTTCGTGCCGCTGACCTTCCTGTTCGCCATGCTGCAGTATCCGCTGCTGCAGAAGTACGACGCCGGGTCGCAGACCGCGGAAGCCGCGAAGGAGTGAGCGGCGGTCAGGAGCTGCCGGCGAGCGCCTTCTCGATCTGCGGCTTGAGCGTGGCTGCGAGATTGTCGGGCGTCACCGGCCCGACCAGCTTGTAGGCGATGCGCCCGTCGCGCCCGATCACGAACGTCTCCGGGACGCCGTAGACCCCCCATTCGATCGCCGCGCGGCCGCTGCTGTCGGCGCCGGAGGCGGCGAACGGATTGCCGTAGCGGCCGAGAAAGCGCCGCGCATTGTCGGCCTCGTCCTTGTAGTTGAGCCCGACGAGACGGATGCGCTTGTCCTTGGCGAGTTCGACGAGCAGCGGCGCCTCGTCGTGGCACGGCACGCACCACGAGGCCCACACGTTGAGCACCGTCACCGCGCCCTTGAAATCCGCCGCCGTGATGCCCGGGACCGGGTGACCGTCGCGCTCGAGGCCGGGCACCGGCGGCAGATTGGTGGCGGGCGCCGGGTGGCCGATCAGCGCGGAGGGAATGCGCGAGGGATCGCCGCTGCCGAGCCGCAACAGGAACACCGCGGCGAGCCCGAGGAACACCGCGAGCGGGACGAGGACTGCGAGGCACCGGCTGGCGCCGGATCTCTCCACCGACGGGGTGGTGCTCATGCGCTCTCCTCCCTCGGCTCGATCGGCCGGCGCCGCACGCCGCGGGCCTCGAGATCGGCGAGGAGCCGTCTCTGGGCGCGGTGATCCAATACGACCCAGACGATGAGCGAAGCGATCACCAGGACGGCCACCGAATAGGCGGCGAGGATGAAATCCGCGTACGGCCCGAGATGCATCGCTCAAGCCTCTTGCGCGCGCTGCGCCTGCAGGAGCCGGAGCGTTCGCACGCGCCGCCGCAGGATCTCGTTGCGCATGGCGGCGACATGCAGCGTGACGAACAGCAGCGTGAAGGCCAGCGCCATGGTGAGCAAGGGAATCAACATGCTGCGGTCGATGGTCGGGCCGCCGAGGCGGAATACCGACGCCGGCTGGTGCAGCGTGTTCCACCAGTCGACCGAGAACTTGATGATCGGCAGGTTGACGGCGCCCACCAGGGTGAGGATCGCGGCGGCGCGTCCGGCGCGCGTCGGCTCGTCGACGGTGCGCCACAGCGCCATCAGGCCGAGGTACATCAGGAACAGCACCAGGACCGACGTGAGGCGGGCGTCCCACTCCCAATAGGTGCCCCACATCGGCCGGCCCCACAGCGAGCCGGTGACAAGACAGAGAAACGTGAAGGCGGCGCCGATCGGCGTCGCGGTCTTGGCGGCCACGTCGGCGAGCGGATGGCGCCACACCAGCGTGCCGAGCGCGGCGAGGCTCATCAGGCTCCAGCAGAACATGCCGAGCCAGGCCGAGGGCACGTGGATGTACATGATCTTCACGGTCGCGCCCTGCTGGTAGTCGTCGGGCGCGCCGAGCACCTGCTGGATCCCGATCGCGAAGAGAAGGACCGTCGCGGCGGCGAGCCACGGCAGGACGCGTTCGGCGAAAGCCAGGAAACGCGAGGGATTGGCAAAATCGATCAGGGCCATCGGGCTCTTTCTTAGTAACGGCCACGGGCGGCCGCAATGTGGCGGTCTGCCGGCGCTCTCAACAGCGCGCAAGCCCCTGCGTCATTCGACCCCCAGCCGCAGCGCCGCGGCGGCCGCGACCGGGCCGATGACGAGGCTGCCCAGGCTCAGGGCGCACAGGATGGCGAACGGCGCGCCGAACGGAAGCGGACCGACCACCGCCGCATCGGCCGCGGCGACCCCGAAGATCAGTACGGGGATCGTCAGCGGCAAGACGAGCACCGGCATCAGCAGACCGCCGCGACGCAATGCGACGCCAAGCGCCGCCCCGATCAGCCCGATGAAGGTGAGCGCTGGCGTGCCGGCGAGCAGCGTGAGCACCACGGCGCCGATCGAGAGCGGCTCCAGGTTGAGGAGGAGCCCGAACACCGGCGTGGCGGCGACGAGCGGCAGTCCGGTCGTCAGCCAGTGCGCGATCGCTTTGGCGCCGACGGCGAGCTCGAGCGGCACGCCCCCCATCAGGATCAGGTCGAGCGAGCCGTCCTCGTGGTCGGCGGCGAACAGCCGGTCGAGGCCGAGCAGCGAGGCCAGCAGAGCGCCCAGCCAGAGGATCGCGGGCCCGACCCGCGTCAGCAACTTCGGATCGGGCCCGAAGGCGAACGGCACCAGCGTGACGACGGCGAGAAAGAACAGGACCCCCATGAGGGCGCCGCCGCCGACGCGCACCGCAAGCCGCATGTCGCGGACCAGGAGGGCTGCGAGCGCCTGCATCAGTGCCGACCGAGCCGGAGTTCGCGGCTTCCCACAAGGCCGAGCGGCCCGTGCGTCGCCGCGATGAGAAGACCGCCGCCGGCGAGCTGCTTCTGCATGAGGTCGGCGAGCCGGGCCTGGGACGCGGCGTCGAGCGCGGCGGTCGGCTCGTCGAGCAGCCAGATCGGCCGACGCACCGCGAGCAGCCGGGCAATCGACAACCGCCGGCGTTGCCCGGCGGACAGAAAGGCGGCCGGCAGGTCGGCGAGATCCTCGAGGCCCACCTGCGCCAGGGCATCATGCGCGGGCGCGGCCGGATTTCCGTAGTATTGAATCCAGAACCGCAGGTTCTCGGCGACCGAGAGGGAGGGCTTGAGGGCGTCCTGGTGGCCGAGGTAGTGCGCCTGCTCCGGCAGGGTGAGTTCCGGATCGCCGCCCGCAAGCGCGAGGCTGCCACCGGCCGCCCGCAACAGGCCGGCAATGAGCCGCAGCAACGAGGTCTTGCCGGCGCCGTTGGGTCCCATGAGCAGCAGGGCCTCGCCGGCGCGAACCGAGAAGCTCAACCCGGCGAACACCTCCCGGCCCCCACGCTGGCAGACGAGATCGCGGGCCTCCAGCCGCATCATGCCGCCCCCGGGCCCCGCAGGACGCCGTCGGCCGTCGCGGTTCCATCGGGCCGGCGCTGCTCAATCGGCGGCTTAGCGTTCACCTGTTCACAACTCTCGTTTGTGTGGCAGACCAGAAAAAAAGCTCTTATAAGCCGCCCATTAAAGCCGCGACCCGGTCAGCCGCGCAAATCCCAGCGCGGTCGCGAAGGGGCAAGGCCGTTCTGGTACTTTCCCACCGCCACCGAATCCGGACGCCGCAAAGCCGGGATGGAAACCGATCATGACCTCGCTCGACAGTTTCAAGTGCTGCAAGACCCTCAAGGTCGGCGCCAAGACCTACGCCTATTACAGCCTGCCCGTGGCCGAGAAGAACGGCCTGAAGGGGATCTCCCGGCTGCCCTTCTCCATGAAAGTCCTGCTCGAGAACCTGCTGCGCCACGAGGACGGGCGCTCGGTGACCAAGGACGACATCATGGCGGTGGCCCAATGGCTCAAGACCAGGACCTCCGAGCGTGAAATCCCGTTCCGTCCGGCGCGCGTCCTGATGCAGGACTTCACCGGCGTTCCGGCGGTCGTCGATCTCGCCGCCATGCGCGACGCGATGAAGCACCTCGGCGGCGACCCCAAGAAGATCAACCCGCTGGTGCCGGTCGATCTCGTCATCGACCATTCGGTGATCGTCAACTTCTACGGCGACAACACCGCGTTCAAGAAGAACGTGGTCGAGGAGTACAAGCAGAACCAGGAGCGCTACCGCTTCCTCAAGTGGGCGCAGCGTTCGTTCGAGAATTTCCGCGTCGTACCGCCCGGCACCGGCATCTGCCATCAGGTCAATCTCGAATATCTGTCGCAGACGGTGTGGACCGGCAAGGACAAGGTGAAGATCGACGGCAAGCTGGTCAATGCCGAGGTCGCCTATCCGGACACGCTCGTCGGCACCGATTCGCACACCACGATGGTCAACGGCCTTTCGGTGTTGGGCTGGGGCGTCGGCGGCATCGAGGCCGAGGCCGCAATGCTCGGTCAGCCCTATTCGATGGTGCTGCCCGAGGTGATCGGCGTGAAGCTCACCGGCAAACTCAAGGAAGGCGTGACGGCGACCGACCTCGTGCTGACCGTGACGCAGATGCTGCGCAAGCGCGGCGTCGTCGGCAAGTTCGTCGAGTTCTTCGGCCCGGGTCTTGCCGGCCTGACGATCGCCGATCGCGCCACGATCGGCAACATGTCGCCGGAATACGGCGCGACCTGCGGCTTCTTCCCCATTGACGACGACACGCTCAAGTACCTGCGCAACACCGGGCGCCCGGAGGCGCGCATCTCGCTCGTCGCCGCCTACGCCAAGGCGCAAGGCCTGTTCCGCACCAAGAACACGCCGGATCCGGTGTTCACCGACGTTCTCAAGCTCGAGCTCGGCAGCGTCGAGCCCTCGCTCGCCGGTCCCAAGCGGCCGCAGGACCGCGTGCCGCTCAAGGAGGTGAAGAGCGGGTTCGCCGGCGCCATGGAGAAGGAGTTCGGCAAGGGCGCCGAGCAGGGCAAGCGCGTGCCGGTGGAGGGGCGCCAGCATGACCTCGGACACGGAGACGTGGTGATCGCCGCCATCACGTCGTGTACCAACACATCCAATCCGAGCGTGATGATCGGCGCCGGCCTGCTCGCCCGCAAGGCGGTGCAGAAGGGCTTGACCGTGAAGCCGTGGGTGAAGACCTCGCTCGCCCCCGGTTCGCAGGTCGTCGCCGAATATCTCGAGAAGTCGGGCATGCAGAAGGATCTCGACAAGCTCGGCTTCAATCTCGTCGGCTTCGGCTGCACCACCTGCATCGGCAATTCGGGTCCGCTCGATCCGGCGATTTCGAAAGCAATCAACGACCACGACCTCGTCGCCGCGGCCGTCCTTTCGGGCAACCGCAACTTCGAAGGCCGCGTCAACGCCGACGTGCGCGCGAACTATCTCGCCTCGCCGCCGCTCGTCGTCGCTTACGCGATCGCTGGTTCGATGAACGTCGACATCATGAAGGCGCCGCTCGGCGTCGACAAGAAGGGCAAGAAGGTCTTCCTCAAGGACATCTGGCCGACCAGCCGCGAGATCGCCGCCTTCATCCGCAAGGCCGTCAACAAGCAGATGTTCGCCCGCAAGTATGCGAACGTCTTCAAGGGCGAGGCCAACTGGCGCAAGATCGACGTCAAGGGCGGCCTCACCTATCCGTGGGATCGCAAGTCGACCTACGTGCAGAACCCGCCGTACTTCGAAGACATGGGGCGAACGCCGCAGCCGCTCACCGACATCATCGACGCGCGGATCCTTGGACTCTTCCTCGATTCGATCACGACCGACCACATTTCTCCGGCCGGATCGATCAAGCCGAATTCTCCCGCCGGGAAATATCTGGTCGAACACCAGGTCAAGCCCATCGACTTCAATCAGTACGGCACGCGGCGCGGGAACCACGAGGTGATGATGCGCGGCACGTTCGCCAACGTGCGCATCAAGAACCAGATGGTGCCGGGCGTGGAGGGTGGCGTGACCATCCACTACCCGTCGAAGACACAGATGCCGATCTATGACGCCGCGATGCGCTACAAGAGCGAGCACGTTCCGCTCGTCGTGTTCGCCGGCAAGGAATACGGCACCGGATCCTCGCGCGACTGGGCCGCGAAGGGCACCATTCTGCTCGGCATTCGCGCCGTGATCGCCCAGTCGTTCGAGCGCATCCACCGCTCGAACCTGATCGGCATGGGCGTCATCCCGCTCGTCTTCGAAGAAGGCACCTCCTGGCAGTCGCTCGGGCTCAAGGGCGACGAGCAGGTGACGATTCGCGGCCTGCAGGGCGAACTCAAGCCGCGCCAGCGCATGATGGCGGAGATCGTCGGCTCCGACGGCAGCCTCAAGCGCGTGCCGCTGATCTGCCGGATCGATACGCTCGACGAGCTCGATTACTTCAAGAACGGGGGAATTCTCCAGTTCGTGCTGCGCCGCCTCGCCGCCTGATGCCGTAGGTGCCGATCAAACAAAATTAACCGCCGGGGATCATTCCCGGCGGTTTCATGTTTGTGATCGCAACGTCAGGCGGCTCACCGCGAAGTGAGTGGCAGGTGACGGCGGCCGCGGCTATCAAAGTTGACGTGAGGGAAGGTGGCGCGCGAGTCACCTTGGGAGAACGACGCGAGTTCCTGCCCCTTGGTCGCCGAAAATGGCGCGTAGTGGTAGCCTGAGGTCGGCGGCAGGCAAGTGACGTCTTTTTGCGGGAAGGGGCGTGGCGTCAACCACGCTGAATTTTTGCAGAGAGTTCCCGGCGCATGCGGGAGATGCGCACAAGGGGCACCGGAGGGCCGACGAGAAGATGACCCAGCACCGCCGAACGACGTTCTTTCTGATCGTTGGCGCCGCCCTGGTGAGTTTGCCGAGCCTCGTGGAGGCGGGTCCGCGTGCCGTGGTCGAGTTGTTCACCAGCCAGGGTTGCTCGTCCTGTCCGCTCGCCGACAAGCTCCTTGGCGAACTGAGCAATGATCCCTCTCTCGTCACCATGAGCCTGCCGATCGACTACTGGGACTATCTCGGCTGGAAGGACACCCTGGCCAAGCCCCGCCACAGCGCGCGCCAGCGCGCCTATTCGGTCGCGCGCGGCGACCGGCAGGTCTACACGCCGCAGGTCGTCGTCAACGGAAGCGTCCAGGTGCTGGGCAGCGACCAGGCCGGGATCGAACGGGCGATCAGCCAGAGCGGGCGCAGCGCCGGGACGTTGTCGGTTCCGGTCACGCTGACGATCTCGTCGGGCCGGCTGATCGTGACCGCGGCCGCCGCCACCGAGGGCGCCGAGGCGAGCGCGCAGGTGTGGCTGTGCGCGCTGAGCAAGGCCATCCCGGTCGAGATCGGGCGCGGTGAAAATCGCGGCAAGACCATCACCTATCACAACGTCGTCCGCCGCTGGCTGAAGCTTGGTGACTGGACGGGCGGCGCGCAGACGTGGAGCATCCCGGTCGAGGACGTCAAACAGGACGGCATCGACACGGTGGTGGCGTTGGTGCAGAGCGGCACCAGCGACAAGCCGGGCGTGATGCTCGGCGCCGAGAAAACGTCCCTGCGCTGAGACCTCCCCTTTCCCCGACAGTGCTCTTCTTGAATGGCGCCGACCAGACCCCGGTGGGCCGGGGGAGCGCGGCTCGGCCGCGCGCGCGTCGGCATCGATCGCCGATCGAAAAAAGGGCCGGCTCAGGCCGGCCCGCAGAGCGTTGGGGGATTGAACCGTACACGAAACAACAGGTCCGGTCCGAAGGAGCCCGGGGGGCTGGGGGGCTGAGGAATCCGCGCTCGCGCCGGACCGGACACTGAGGCAACGCTCTCATGCATGCCGGAGCATAGCGGCGGGGCCGGGACGGAATTGAGGCAGTATTATGATCCACCTAACGTGTGCGTGAAGATGCAGCTTCGTGCGGCAACAACGCGCAGGTCGGGTTGCCGCTCGATGTGGACACGCGCTGACCTCGGGGGCATGCGCCCCGGCGTGGACTCACGCGGCGCGATGGTGAAAACAACCGTCTGCCGCTGGGGCAGGATGCGACGGGCAATGGCCTTGCCGGACCCGGCGCGCGGGGCGATCATGACAGAATAAACCAGGAGGCGCCGCATGAATCCCGGCGAAACCGAACCGAGCGACCTGCAGGGGGGTCACGCCCCGGGCGCCCTCGCGTCCAGTGCCCCCCAGAACCGCGTAACCTTCAACCGGCGCGAGCTCGACCGCATTCTCGGCCTCTACGGCCGCAAGGTCGCCGCCGGCGAATGGCGCGACTACGCGATCGACTTCCTCAAGGACCGGGCGGTGTTCTCGATTTTCCGCCGCGCGTCGGAAGTCCCGATCTACCGCATCGAAAAGGACCCTCGCCTGGCGCGCCGGCAAGGCGCCTACAGCGTCATTTCGGCGACCGGCCTGATCCTTCGCCGCGGACATGAGCTCGAGCGGGTGCTGCGGGCGCTCGACAAGTCGCTGAGCCTCGTCAACTGAACCGGGCAGCCTGCGGGGCGCCCCCGGGTGGCGCCTGCGGCGGGCTCGCATGTCCCGGTCCGATCGGGCGCTGCATCAGCACGCTGTCGAGCCAGCGGCCGAACTTGTAGCCGACGGCCTCGAAGGTGCCGACCACCCGAAAGCCCGCGGCGCGGTGCAATTCGATCGAGGGCGTCTGCTGCGTCGAATCCCCGATCACCGCGATCATCTGCCGGAAGCCGAGCCGTTCGCATTCGTCGATCAGACGCGCGAGCAGGGCGCGCCCGATGCCGCGGCGGAAGGCGTCGGGAGCGACGTAGACGGAGTCTTCGACGGTCCACCGGTAGGCGGGGCGCACGCGATAAGGACCGGCGTACGCATAGCCCAGCACGGCGCCGCCCTCGCTCTCGGCGACCAGATATGGATGGCGGCCGGCCGCGAGCGCCTGCTGCCGGCGCGCCATCTCGGCCTCGTCCGGCGGATCGATCTCGAACGAGGCGGTGCCGTGTCGGACGGCGTGGGCGTAGATGCGGGTGATGGCGGGAAGATCGGCGGCGCGAACCGCCCGGACGGCGATCTCGGTCATGGGATTGCGATACCGCAAGGCGATCCCGCGTGCAAAGCGGAAAGGCCAAAGCAAAGCGCCCCGGCCGAGGCCGGGGCGCTTGAGGCTTGCGTTCAGTCGCTCAGCGCCGATCGCCCATCAGGCGCAGGAGGAAGAGGAAGATGTTCACGAAGTCGAGATAGAGCGACAGCGCGCCCATGACGGCCTTGCGGCCGGCCACGGTGCCGTCGTCCATCGGGTCGTAGAACTCCTTGATCTTCTGCGTGTCCCACGCGGTCAGGCCGGCGAAGACGACGACGCCGATAATCGACACCGCCCAATCGAGCGCCGTCGACTTGAGGAAGATATTGACCAGCATGGCGATGATGATGCCGAACAGGCCCATCATCATGAAGGCGCCCATGCCGGCGAGGTCGCGCCGCGTGGTGTATCCCCACAGGCTGAGCGCCCCGAACGTCGCCGCCGAGATGAAGAACACGCGGGTGATCGACGCGGCGGTGTAGACCATGAAGATGGTCGCCAGCGAAACGCCGAGCAGGCCCGCGTAGACGAAAAACAGGGTGCGCGCCGTCCCCGCCTGCATATGCCCGACCCTGAAGCTCAGGAAGAACACGAGCGCCAGCGGCGCGAGCACCAGCACCCACATCAGCGGGCTGCCGAACAGCGCCTGGCCGAACGGAGTCAGCGCCACGATCGCGCCCGAGGCGTTGGTGACGACGGCGAGTTGGAAGGTCAACCAGGCGACGACGCCGGTGAGCGCCACGCCGGCCGCCATGTAGTTGTAGACGCGGATCATATGGGCCCTCAGGCCCGCATCGATCGCAAGCGCGCGGTCGGTGCCGGCGCTCCGAATGGCCGCGTAGTTCCGGTCGAAGTCCGACATTCGAGTCTATCCCTTTCTGTCGCCCGGCTGGAGCTCGGGCGCTGCCGGTGCCGCGGTCGACTGCGGACACCCGATGAGCGAATCTAGTCCCTGCCCGGGGCCGGCGGAAGATGCCGGCCGTGCGATTTCATACCGCATATAGCACAAAGTCGGAGCCGGAGGGCGGCCCGCCGCGGGTTCGTTAACGTCCGGTAATGGGCGGGCGCCTGCCGGGGGCCTCTCAGTCGTCGCGGTGGCCGAGCAGTTCGAGCAGCAGCGTGAACAGGTTGACGAAGCCGAGATAGAGCGAGAGAGCGCCGAGGATCGCCGAGCGCTCCATCGTTTCGCCGTCCATCGCACCGTAGAGATATTGGCTCTTGAGCCGCTGGGTATCCGAGGCGGTGAGCCCGGCGAACACCAGCACGCCACCGAGCGAGATCAGCCAGTAGACCAGCGAGGCGTGCGCCATCGAGTTGACGAGTCCGGCGAGAACGAGCCCGAGCAGCCCCATGAGGAGAAATGCGCCGATCCCCGACAGATCGCGGCGTGTCGTATATCCCCACAGGCTGAGCGCGCCGAAGGCCGCCGCCGTGATGAAGAACACGCGAACGATCGAGGCGTGCGCGAACACCACGAACACCACGCTGAGCGAAATTCCCATCAGGGTGGAAAAGATCCAGAACACCACCTGGGCGACCGGCACGCCGATGCGGCCGATGCCGAAGCTCAGCCCGAACACCAGAACGAGCGGCGCGAGCATGATCGCCCACTTCAGCGGGCTGACGAAGAGCACGTAGCCGGTTTCGGTGAGCAGGATGTCGCGGCTCTGCAGCACCGTGTCGGGGGTCGCCGCGATGACGCGCGCGCCGCGCGCCACGTAGGCGGCGTTCTCCAGCGTGTCGGCGATCCCCACCAGATAGGCCGCGAGCGCGGCGATCCCGGTGACCGCGAGACCGAGCGCCATGTAGTTGTAGACGTGCAGCATGTAGGCGCGCAGGCCCGCGTCGATGGCGTCGGCCTCATCGCGCGTGAGGGAGGCGCCGAACGAGACCGGGGTCAGGTTGCGATCAACGTCCGCCATGAATGTCACCCCGCTTCCCCGAACGCCCGGATGCGGCGTGGTCCCCCGTTTCCGGCGCGATCGAGTATCGGGGTTTTGCACAGGTCGGCAAGACCACAGTCCGACGCAGGGGCGGTCAAAATGTCCGCCAATCGCGGCGGTTTGTCGCAAATTTCACGCTCTGCAAATTTCACAGGCTGCGAAGCACCGGCGCCGGCTTGCGACCAAGCGCCGCAAAGGTCCCGACAAGCCCGAATCCGACGGTGACGACGAGCGCGCCGAACGCAGCCGCAAGGGCCGGAAGCGGCAGCCAGACAAACGTGAGCGTCATGATGTCGGCGACGATCCGCCATGCGGCAATCGACCCGGCGGCGACGCCGAAGACCGCGGTCGCAAGTCCGAGCAGCAGATATTCGATCACGTACGCGGCGATCAATTGCCGCCGCCGCGCGCCGAGCGTCTTGAGAATGACTGCGTCATAGACGCGGTGGCGGTGGCCGGCCGCGAGCGCGCCGCCGAGCACCAGCACGGCGGAGAGGAGCGTCACGCCGCTGGCACCGCGAATCGCCAGCACGAGATTGGCCACGAGTCCGCCGACCGCTTCGAGCGCCTCCTTGACGCGAACCGCAGTGACCGTAGGGAAGGCGCCGGCCACCGCCTTGAGAAGCGCGGTTTCCTGTTCGGGCGTCCCGCCGCCCGGATACGTGAGGGTCGCGATCTGGGTGTGGGGCGCGCCGCGAAACGTGGCCGGCGAGAACACCATGACGAAGTTGATGCCGAGCGATTCCCAGTTGACGGCGCGCAGGTTGGCGACGCGGGCGGTGATGTTGCGTCCAAGCACGTTGACCGTGATCGGATCTCCGAGCTTGAGCTTGAGGCCGTCGGCGATCTTGGCCTCGAACGAGACGAGCGGCGGCCCGTCGTAGTCGACGCCCCACCACTGGCCCGCCACGACCTGCGAGCCGGCCGGCACACCGGCCGCATAGGTGATGCCGCGGTCGCTTTGCAGCACCCAGGCGACGTTTGCGGGCGGATGCAGGTCCTCGGCGCGCGTTCCGTTCACGCTGACGATGCGCCCGCGCAGCATCGGCACGCGTTCGAGCGTCGCCTCGGGCGCGTGTCGGCGCACGAACGAATCGAAGCGGTCGGCATCGGCCGCCTGCAGGTCGAGAAAGAAAAACGACGGTGCGCGCTCCGGCAGCGCGGCCGCGAACTGGCGCCGCAGGTTGCCGTCGATCTCCAGCACCGTCACCAGCAGCGCCAGCCCCAAGCCGAGCGACAGCACGACCGTCGGGGTCAGGGCGCCGGGACGATGGATGTTGGCGATCGCGAGCCGCAGCACGGTCGAACGCGCGTGCGGCGCGTGGCGGGCGAGGAACATGACGAGCGCCGCGACGAGACGCAGCAGAACGAAAACCGCCGCGGCGGCGAGAATGAAGATCACGGCGATCTTGCGATCGAACGCGACGACCACGGCGAGCCCCGCCAGCGCCGCGACGGCGGCGATCGTCGCGACAACGTACCGGACACGCGGAAGACGCCGCTCCGGCGCGACCTCCTCGCGAAACAGCACCGAGACCGGCACGTCGTGCGCGCGCCCGAGCGGCCACAGCGCGAATGCGATCGCGGTGAGCAGGCCGTAGGCGAGCGCCGAGAGCAGTTGCCCGCCCTGTACGGCCGGCGCGATCGGCAGCGGAATGAGCGCACCGAAGGCGCCGGCGATCACGAACGGCAGCGCGGCGCCGACCGCGAGCCCGATCGCGATGCCGACGAGCGCAAGCGCGACCACCTCGATCAGATAGACGAGAAACACCCGCGTCCCGCCGGCACCGAGCGCTTTCATCGTGGCGATCGCGCCGCGCTTTCGGTCGAGATAGGAGCGGGCGGAGTTCGCGACGCCGACGCCGCCGACGAGCAGCGCCGTGAGGCCGACGAGGGTGAGATATTGCGTGAAGCGCTCGACGTCGCGTTCGAGCGCCGGCGAGGCGTTGGTGCGGGTGCGCACGTCCCAGCCGGCTTCCGGGAACGTCTGCGCCGCGGCCGCTTCCACGTCCTGGACGGCGCGCCCGTCGGATTCGGCCGCCGGCAGCCGCACGCGATAGTGCCAGCGCACGAGACTGCCCGGCTGCAACAGGCCGCTCGCCCGCAGGGCCGCCTCGCCGAGCAGCAGACGCGGCCCGAAGGCGAGGCCCGCGGCCAGCTTGTCGGGTTCCTTGTCGAGCGTCGCCCGGCTCTCGATCCTGGCGCCGCCGATCGTCAGCACGGCGCCGGGTCGCAGATCGAGCCGGGTGAGCAGCGTGGCGTCGGCGACTGCGCCGAACGTGTCGCCGCGGCGGGCGAGAAGGTCGCCGAGCCGGCCGGCCGGTTCGGTCACCGCCTCGCCGTAGAGCGGGTATTGGCCGTCGACCGCCTTGAGCTCGACCAGCGTCGATCGCCCGTCCGCGGTGCGAACCATTGTGCGCATCGTGGCGACGGCGGAGACCGTTCCGCGGCGGTCGAGGAATGCGCGCTCGTCGGCGTTCGCTTCGCGCTGGATCAGAGAGAACGACAGGTCGCCGCCGAGGATGACACGGCCCTCGCGCGCCAGCCCGTCGACGAGACACTGCGCCACCGAGCCGACGCCCGCGATCGTCATGACGCCGAGCGCGATGCAGGCGATGAAGACGTAGAAGCCGCGCAGCCCGCCGCGCAGCTCGCGCCCGGCGAGCCTCAGCACGACGTGCCAGCCGGAGGAGACCGGCGCGACGGCCCCGGCGGGAGGCGCGCTCACATCGGCACCCGCTCGTGCCGCGCCGGGTCCTCGATGCGGCCCGAGCGCAGCCGCACGACACGATCGCAGCGCGAGGCGAGCGCCGCATCGTGCGTGACGAGCACCAGCGTGGTGCCGCGCTCGGCGTGGCCGGCGAACAGAAGGTCGACGATCTGGCGCCCGGTCGTCTCGTCGAGATTTCCGGTCGGCTCGTCAGCGACCAGGATGGCGGGATGCGGCGCGAGCGCACGGGCGAGCGCCACGCGCTGTTGCTCGCCGCCGGAGAGTTCCGCCGGATAATGGCCGCGCCGGTCGGCGAGCCCGACGGCGGCGAGCTCGCGCTCGGCGCGCTCGAACGCATCGGGCACGCCGGCGAGTTCGAGCGGCACCGAGACGTTCTCGAGCGCCGTCATGGTCGGAATGAGATGAAACGACTGGAACACGATGCCGACGTGCCGGCCGCGAAAGCGCGCGAGCGCATCCTCGCCGAGCCGTCCGAGGTCCTCGCCCGCGACCTTCACGCTGCCGCGATCCGGCCGCTCGAGGCCCGCCATCACCATCAGGAGAGTCGACTTGCCCGAACCCGACGGACCGACGAGGCCGACGGCCTCGCCCTGCCCTATATTCAAGCTGATGTTCTTGAGAATATGCACCCGGGCCGCGCCGCGGCCGAGCGAGAGATCCACGCCCGTCAGCGCGATCGCCGGAGCGATGGCGCGGTCTGCCCTCGAGGATTCGTTCATGTGGCCGCTGAAGCTGCGCCCGGATGCCGTCCGGGCAAACCAGGAAGACGCCCGGCCCCGCTCATATGGGAAATCGCGGCGCCGGGTCCAGCCATTTGGGTTGCTGGCCTGTCTCACGATTCTTTGTTCGTTTTTCGGCCCCGCCCCGCAAATCCGGGCGGAAGACCGGCCGGTCAGGATCGTGGCGCTCGGTGATTCGCTCACCGCCGGCCTCGGCCTCGGGACGGCCGACACGTTCCCGGTCAAGCTGGCCCGCGCGCTCGCCGCCAAGGGCGCGGCCGTGGACATCGCCAATGCGGGCGTGTCGGGCGACACCGCGTCCGCCGGTCTCGCGCGTCTCGACTGGTCGGTGCCGGAGGGCACCGACGCCGTGATCCTCGAACTCGGCGCCAACGATGCGCTGCGCGGCCTCGATCCGGCGCTCACGCGCCAGGCGCTCGACGCCATCATCACCCGGCTGCAGCAAAGGCGGATCGCGGTTCTGCTCTGCGGCATGCGGGCGCCACGCAACCTGGGCCCGGACTACGCGCGGGCGTTCGACGCGATCTTCCCGGATCTCGCGGCCCGCCATGGTATCGCGTTCTATCCGTTCTTTCTCGACGGCGTGGTCGGCGATCCGCGGCTCAACCAGCGCGACGGCATTCATCCGACCGCCGCCGGGGTCGACGTGATCGTCGCCCGGATTCTCCCCTCGGTCGAGGCGCTGGTCGGCCGGCTGCGCGCGGCACGGCGCTCCTGAGCGCGCCCGGAGCGGCGAAGCGCCCGAGAGAGCGTCGGCGCGCAGTGGTCCGCGCCTCGCGGACGACCTGCGCCACGGCGGTTGCACTGCCGGCGCGAATCTCCCACATGTAGGGCGGGTTCCGTCTCGCTTCCGACCATGCCTCGGCTGTTCACCGCGCTCGAAATTCCTCGCGATGTCGGGCTTTCCCTGTCGTTGCTGCGCGGCGGCCTGCCGGGCGCGCGCTGGATCGATCCGGAAAATTACCATCTCACGCTGCGGTTCATCGGCGACATCGACGACATGCTGGCGCGCGAGGTGACGTATCTGCTCGGAAAGGTGAACCGGACCGCTTTCGACCTGCAGCTGCAGGGATTGTCCTCGTTCGGCGGGCGCAAGCCGCGGGCGGTCATCGCTGCGGTGGCGCCGACCCAGCCGTTGCTCGAGCTGCACGCCGAGCACGAACGCCTGATGCAGCGCATGGGGCTCGAGCCGGAGGGCCGGAAGTTCACACCGCACATCACGCTGGCGCGGCTGCGCGACTGCTCGAGCTGGCAGGTGGCCGACTATCTCTCCACCCGCCAACCGCCGCCCTCGCGGCCGTTCCGGGTCTCGCGCTTCGTTCTTCTGTCCTCGCGCGCCTCCGTCGGCGGCGGACCCTACGTGCTCGAAGCCGCCTACCCGTTGGCTGCGTGACGCCGACTTGCCGCGCGGACGAGGCGCGACTGCACGTCGAGCATCGCGGTGGCGAAGCCATGCGTGTCGGCGACGAATTCCCGCATCACCGACAGCGGCGTCGGATGCGGCGCCTCGAGCTCGCCGACGACGCTGCCGAAATCGAACGTCAGCTCGGCGTCGAACTTGCGGGCGAGCTGCTGCATCCGCCGGTTCTCCGCGAGGCAGGCCATGTGCAGGAGCTTGATGCCGCGGTTGCGCGCGGCGAGCAGGGTGCGCGCGAGCAGCGCCGAGCCGACGCCGTGGCTCTGCCAGGGCTGCTCGATGCTGAAGGCCGCCTCGGCCTCGCCGGCGAGCGGGACGCCGAACGGCCGCAGCTCGGCGACGCCGCGCAGCGTCCCTTCGACGAAGAAGCCGTGCAGCACTGCGTCGAGCCCGCGGGTGGTCTCGACATACTGGTGGATGAACGAATCGGGCACCGCGCCGCCAAACCGGCTGCGCCGGCTCGCCGGATCGAGCCGCAGCAGGTGCTCGCGATATTTCTCGGTCTCGCCGATCCACAGTTTGCGGATCATGCCGCCGTCCGTAAGGGATTCATGCATCTGTGCGTTTCCTGGTGCTGGAACATCCAGGCGTCCCCTCCCGCGCCGATCGGCCACGGGCTCGAGGCCCGGCCGAATCGTCTCCCGCTATATTGCGTTGCAACATGACATTGGCAAGGCTGGCAGCCTCGCATTAAGCGATAGAAATGAATTGATCTTCACTTTATCGGCGCGCGCCGGCCCGTCGCCCGGAAGCGCGTCCGGTCCGCCCCGAAACGAAGACGGCCGGCCCGAGGGGCCGGCCGTTTTGTAAAAGCCGCCAATGCGTTGGCGGTCCACCGAAGGCTCAATTGGCCGAGATCGGGCCGGTCGCGCGCTCGAACCAGATCTCTTCCTGCGACTGGAAGGGCTGTGCCCGGCGGAACTTGGCGACGTCGGAACGCTGCGCGTGAGCGCTTGCCAGTCCCGCCTGCGGCGCATAGCGGCCGCTGTCGACCACGTCGGATTCCTGCGTGACGGCGAGAGCCGGAGAAGCAAAGGCGGCCACGATGGCGGCTGCAATTGCGATCTTCGTCTTGTTCTTCATGGTTTTGCTCCTTGTTGTTCTTCGGTTCGGTGTATTCACGGAGTAAATACGAAAGATCTTTCGAATTGATCTTTCGCTCACGGGGGTGAACCGATGCGCTGCACATAGGGGCGCCGGCGGCATTTGCGCCACTCACAAACGCTTGGCTCCCGATAACTTTGCCTTCATTAGAATGTGAAAGTTGCGTGACGGGCTGCGAAAATCGCATCCGTGGGGATGTCGCCGGATGTCAAATTGTCGAAAAAAATGAACCGCCTCACTCAGCGGCTGCCGCTGCGGCCGCCATCACGCAGACCCATAGGTAACGTTCGGCTTGTAAGCTGCGCTGCAACACAGGTATTGCATCCCCGCAACGCCCAAGCCGCCCTTTTTCATGCCGGATACCGTCAGCACGCGCTACGCGGCCCTCGTCGCCGCCGGTGAAATCCGGCGCGACCCGGCGCAGGAACTGGTCGCGCACATGCTCGGCCGGCTCGAATCTCGGCTCGCCTTGCACCGTCTCGCCCGCAAGTCCTCCTCGCTCGGCTGGCTGTTCGGCAAGCGTGAAAAGGAATCCGAACCGATTCGCGGGCTGTACATCCACGGCGAGGTCGGACGCGGCAAGACCATGCTGATGGACATGTTCTTCGCCGCCTGCCCGGTGACGCGCAAGCGCCGCGCCCATTTTCACGAGTTCATGGCCGACGTGCACGAGCGGCTGCGCGACTACCGTCACCGGCTCAAGTACGGCGAGATCGCCGACGACGACCCGATCCGGCTCACCGCGGCGGCGATCGCCGAGGAAGCCTGGGTGCTGTGCTTCGACGAGTTCCACGTCACCGACATCGCCGACGCGATGATTCTCGGCCGGCTGTTCACCCGGCTGTTCGAACTCGGCGTGGTCGTGGTCGCGACCTCCAACGTCGAACCCGACGACCTCTATCGTGACGGGCTCAACCGCACGCTGTTTCTGCCGTTCATCGCGATCCTCAAGGAGCGCACCGAGATCGTGCGCCTCGACGCCCGGCAGGACTTCCGGCTGGAGAAGCTGGCCGGCGTGAAGATCTGGCACGTTCCGGCCGACAGCGCGGCGGACGCGGCGCTCGACGAAGCCTGGCGGCGGCTCGCGCTCGGCCACGAAGGAGCGCAGCAGGATCTTCCGGTGAAAGGCCGTGTGATCCGGGTTCCGCGGGCCGCGATGGGCGCGGCGCGCTTCACTTTCGAAGAGCTGTGCGAACGGCCGCTCGGGGCGAGCGACTATCTCAAGATCGCCCACGAATTCCACACGATCGTGCTCGACCGCATCCCGGTCATGACCTACGAGAGGCGCAACGAAGCCAAGCGATTCATCGCCTTGATCGACACGCTCTATGACAACGCGGTGAAGCTCGTCGCCTCCGCGCAGGCCGATCCGCACGCGCTCTACCGCGCGAACGAGGGCTTCGAGGCGCGCGAATTCAAGCGCACCGCCTCGCGCCTCATCGAGATGAGCTCGCAGGACTACCTGGCGCTGCCGCACGGGCGTCGCGCCACGGCGGCCGAAACCTGGACCGACAGGATCGTCGAGACCTGAGCGCGCGGACGGCGCCGCGGACCCCGGCGCGATTCAGAACACCAGCGTGAGGAGCAGCACGACGACGGGCGCGAACATCGCGAGCGTCGCGCCCCAGCCGAACGCCGTCAGCAGCCGCCCGGCAACGAACGACCCCATGAGGCGATGGCTGCGCACGATACCCATCATCATCACCATGATCGGGACGGCGACGACGCCGTTGACCACCGCACTCCAGAACAGCATCTGGATCGCGTCGATCCGGGCCGCGCCGAGCAGGACACCGAACAGCGTCGCAAGCGAGACGATGGCGTAGAAGCCGCGCGCCTCGCGCGGGCGCAGCTCCAGGCTGTTGCGCCAGCCCATGGCTCCGGCGACCGCATAGGCCGCCGATCCGGCGAGGACCGGGACCGCCAGCAGGCCCGTCCCGATGATGCCGGCCGCGAAGATCACGAAGGTGAACGGACCGGCGAGCGGCCGCAGCGCCTCGGCGGCCTGCGCGGCGGTCGCCACTTCGGTCACGCCCTGCGCGTGCAGGGTCGCCGCCGTGGTGACGATGATGAAGAAGCCGATGAGGTTGGAGAACACCATGCCGACGGCCGTGTCGGCGTCGATCTGCCGGATGCGCGCCGCGGCTTCGCTGCGCGGCAACGCGCCGAGACCCGCCTCCTTGCGCAGGTGCGCCTCCTCGACCTCCTGCGAAGCCTGCCAGAAGAACAGGTAGGGGCTGATGGTCGTGCCCAGCACCGCGACCACGGTGAGCCAGTAGTCGCCGGCGGCCGAGAACCTCGGCAGGACGGTCTGCCGGAGCACGTCGCCCCAGGAGACCGACACCCCGAAGGCGGTCGCCACGTAGGCGAGCAGCGAAAAGGTCAGCACCTTGAGATAGGGGGCGTAACGCCGATAGGGCACGAACACCTGCAGAACGCCGCTGAAGATCCCGAACGCGACCGGATAGAGCGGCGCCGGGCCGCCGAGGATCAGATCCGTCGCCTCCCCCATGGCGGCGAGATCGGCGGCGATATTCACCACGTTGGCGACGAGCAGCAGCAGCACGAGGACGGTGACGAGCCAGGGCGGATAGATGCGTCGCGCGTTGCCGATGATGCCGGCGCCGGTCGTGCTGCCGATGCGGGCGCTGATCGCCTGGATGGCGATCATGAACGGCGTGGTGAGGAACATCGTCCAGGCAAGGCCGAAGCCGAACTGCGCGCCGGCCTGGGAGTATGTGGCGATGCCGCTCGGATCGTCGTCGGCGGCCCCGGTGACGATTCCGGGCCCGAAAGCGCGCCAAAGCGCCGCGAGCGAATATCGGCGGTCTTGCACTCGGACCTCTCTGAGCGGCGCGCGTCCCGTGGCGAAATCTATGCGCCTCGGCCGGGTGCGCGTCCACTCGTTGCAAGCCCCGTTGCCCCGGTTCGTTCCGCGGACCGAGCCTCGCCTCGGAGCCCGCCGCCCCGTTCTGGCGACTTGAACGGCCCGCTCGAACCGGGTAACACCCGCCGCATCGGCCGGACCGCTGCGGCCCGTCTATTCGAGGAAGTTTCCGGACATGGCGCGTAAGAAGATTGCCTTGGTCGGCGCGGGCCAGATCGGTGGCACGCTCGCTCATCTCATCGGGCTCAAGCAGCTCGGCGACGTCGTTCTGTTCGACATCGCGGAAGGCATTCCGCAGGGCAAGGCGCTCGACATCGCCGAGTCCTCTCCGGTCGACGGCTACGACGCCCGCTTCACCGGCACCAATTCGTACGAGGCGATGGAAGGCGCCGACGTGTGCATCGTCACCGCCGGCGTTCCGCGCAAGCCCGGCATGAGCCGCGACGACCTGCTCGGCATCAATCTCAAGGTCATGGAGCAGGTCGGCTCCGGCATCAAGAAATACGCGCCCAACGCCTTCGTGATCTGCATCACCAATCCGCTCGACGCAATGGTGTGGGCGCTGCAGAAGAGCTGCGGCCTGCCAAAGCCCATGGTGGTCGGCATGGCGGGCGTCCTCGATTCCGCGCGCTTCCGTTATTTCCTGGCCGACGAGTTCAACGTCTCGGTCGAGGACGTCACCGCGTTCGTGCTCGGCGGTCACGGCGACACGATGGTGCCGCTGGTGCGCTATTCGACGGTGGCCGGCATTCCGCTGCCCGATCTGGTCAAGCTCGGCTGGACCACGCAGGCCCGGGTTGACGAGATCGTCGATCGCACCCGCAACGGCGGCGCCGAGATCGTCAACCTGCTCAAGACCGGTTCCGCCTTCTATGCCCCGGCCTCCTCGGCCATCGCCATGGCGGAAAGCTATCTGCTCGACAAGAAGCGCGTGCTCCCCTGCGCCGCCTATCTCAACGGCGAATACGGCGTCCGCGATCTCTACGTCGGCGTGCCGGTCGTGATCGGCGCCAAAGGCGTTGAGCGCGTGGTCGAGATCGAGCTCAACGGCGCGGAACGGGCGATGTTCGAGAAATCCGCCGCCGCCGTGCAGTCGCTCGTCGAAGCGTGCAAGAAGATCGCGCCCAGCCTGGCAAAATAGTTCGCGCGAAAGGCCCTGGGCCCATCGGGATCGCGTTCGGCGCGTCGGGAAGGTTCCCATGAACATTCACGAGTATCAGTCCAAGGCGGTTCTTCGCGAATTCGGCGTGGCGGTGCCGCGCGGATTCCCCGCCTTCACGGTGGAGGAGGCCGAGAAGGCGGCGCATCAGCTCGGCGGCCCGGTCTGGGTCGTCAAGGCGCAGATCCACGCCGGCGGGCGCGGCAAGGCCGGCGGCGTCAAGGTGGTGAAGTCGATCGAGGACGTGCAGAAGGAGGCCAAGCGCCTGCTCGGCTCGATCCTCGTCACCCACCAGACCGGTCCGCAGGGCAAGCGCGTCAACCGTCTGTACATCGAGGAAGGCTCGGCGATCGACCGCGAGTTCTACCTCTCGGCGCTCGTCGACCGCACCACCTCGCGCATCGCCTTCGTGGTGTCGACCGAAGGCGGCATGGACATCGAGGAGGTGGCGAAGACCCACCCGGAAAGGATCCTGACGTTCTCGATCGATCCGGCGACCGGCGTCATGCCGCACCACGGCCGCCAGGTGGCCAAGACGCTCGGACTGACGGGCGACCTCGCCAAACAGGCGGAGGCGCTGGTGACCAAGCTCTACTCGGCCTTCGTCGCCAAGGACATGAGCCTCCTCGAAATCAATCCGCTCGTCGTCACCAAGTCCGGCCAGCTCGTCTGTCTCGACGCCAAGGTCGGCTTCGACGGCAACGCGCTCTACCGCCATCCCGACATCGTGGCGCTGCGCGATCTCACCGAGGAGGACGAGAAGGAGATCGAGGCCTCGAAGTACGATCTCAACTACGTCGCGCTCGACGGAACGATCGGCTGCATGGTCAACGGCGCCGGCCTCGCCATGGCCACGATGGACATCATCAAGCTCTATGGCGAGTCGCCGGCCAACTTCCTCGACGTCGGCGGCGGCGCCACCAAGGAAAAGGTCGCGGCCGCGTTCAAGATCATCACCGCCGACCCCAACGTGAAGGGCATCCTGGTCAACATCTTCGGCGGCATCATGCGCTGCGACGTGATCGCGGCCGGCGTGGTCGACGCGGTGCGCGAAGTCGGCCTGCGGGTGCCGCTGGTGGTGCGCCTCGAAGGCACCAATGTCGATCTCGGCAAGCAGATCATCGCCGAGTCCGGCCTCAACGTGCTGCCGGCGGACGACCTCGACGACGCCGCGCAGAAGATCGTCAAGGCGGTGCGGGAGGCAAAATGACCGCCTGCTCCGGTTCACCCGGCCCTCACCGCAAGGCAACCCGCCCGGCGCTGGCGCGCCGGCCTCCCCTTGCAGGGGGAGGTGAGTCACGGCAACTCCCCCGCGTAAGGTGATCCGATGTCCGTCCTGATCGACAAGAACACCAAGGTCATCTGCCAGGGCTTCACCGGCAAGAACGGCACGTTCCATTCCGAGCAGGCGATCGC
>CAZIGW010000243.1:0-9421 GCA_964538565.1 uncultured Hyphomicrobiales bacterium
ATTAGAGCGTTTTCGAGCGAAGCGAGTATCGGTTCGCCTGAAGAAAACGCGTCAAGACAGAACCTGGAGCCTCGGCTTTGATTCGAGATGCCTGCTCACGCCAGCAGCTTGTCCAGCGTGATCGGCAGGTCGCGCACCCGCTTGCCGGTGGCGTGACAGACGGCGTTCGCAACCGCCGCCGCAACGCCGACGATGGCGATCTCGCCGAGCCCTTTCACGCCAAGCGGATTGCCGTCGTCCGACTCGTCGACGAAGATGACCTTGATGTCATCGATGTCGGCGTTCACCGGGACATGATACTCGGCGATGTTGGCATTCATGATGCGGCCGAACCTGTGATCGATCAGCGTTTCTTCGTGAAGCGCCATGCCGATGCCCCAGACCACGCCGCCCAGGATCTGGCTTTTCGCTGTCTTCGTGTTCAGGATCCGGCCGGCCGCAATCGCGCTGACGACGCGAGTGACGCGGATCACGCCGAGCTGCTCGTCGACCTTGACTTCGGCAAACACCGCCGAGTGGCTGTTGTGGGCCCGCGCGGCATCGTGGGCGGGATTGGTGGTCTTCTCCCGCTCGATGCGGTCCACGGCTCCATGCCGCATGACGTCCGCGATCGACACGGCACGCGAGGCGTCGCGTCTGCTCACGAGCTTGCCGTCCGCGAGCGTGACCTCGTCGAGGCCGGCGTTCGCCAGCGGCGAATTCGGCATCTGCCTCGCTAGGCGCAGCAGCTCGTCGCGGATCGCGCCGGCTGTCGTCGCAATGCCGTTCGACACCGACGCCGCGATCCACGATCCGCCTTCGACCGGCGATTGCGGCAGGCTCGAGTCGCCGAGCTTGACGGTGATGTTGTCGAGCGGCAATCCGAGCAGGTCGGCGGCGACCTGGGCCATGATGGTGGCGGTGCCGGTGCCGATATCAGAGGCCGCGCAGGCGACCTCGGCGTGGCCGTTGGCGCCAAGCACGATGCGCACCGCAATCGGCATCTGGAACGCCTCCCAGATGCCGGTCGCCATCCCCCAGCCGACGAGATCTTTGCCGTCGCGCATGGAGCGGGGCTCCGCGCTCCGCTTGCTCCAGCCGAACGCGTCCGCGCCCTGGCGATAGCATTCGCGCAGCGCCTTGCTGCTGTAGGGACGGTCGCTGTTCTGGTCGCGGTCCGAATAGCACCGCAGGCGCAGCTCGAGCGGATCGATCCGGAGCGCGACCGCCAGTTCGTCCATCGCGGATTCGAGCGCGTACACCGCGGTCGCGCCGCTCGGCGCGCGCATGTCGCAAGAGGTCGCAAGGTCCAGGTGCGCGAGCCGGTGCGCGTATTTCGCGTTGGCGCATTTGTACAGGAGGCCAGACCAGCCAGTCTCCTGCCGGAAGAAGTCCTCGTATTGCGAGGTCACGGTGATCGCGTCATGCGTGATCGCATCGAGCGTTCCGCCGGAGTTTGCGCCGATCGCGATGCGCTGGATCATCGCCGGCCGGTAACCTAGCACGTACATCTGCTGGCGCGTCAGCACGACGCGCACCGGGCGCCGCAGCGCCCGCGCCGCGAGAACGGCCAGCACCGCCTGAAACTGTGGACGCAGGCCGGATCCGAACCCGCCACCCATGAAGGAGGACACGATGCGCAGATCCTCCGGCGCCAGGCCGAAGACCTGGCACAGATACTTGTGCACGTTCTGCACGCCCTGGGTCTTGTCGTAGACGGTGAGCCTGCCGTCTGCCTCGACGACCGCCGTGGAGGCATAGAGCTCCATCGGGTTGTGGTGCTCGATCGGCACGGAGTATTCGCCTTCGTGGCGGACGGCGGCCGCCGCGAGCGCCTGGTCGGGCGCGCCGCGCGGCCGCGGCGGCGTGAACAGCGCCTCGATCGGGTTCGTCGGCGGCTTCACCGGAACGGCCGCATCGCGCCGGCTATGGAGGTCCGTCACATGCGCTTCCGCCTCGTAGTCCACCCGCACCAGGGAGGCCGCAGAGCGTGCGGCCTCGGACGTTTCGGCGACCACCAGCGCGATCGGCTGCCCGTTGAACAGGATCCGGTCGTCGTACAGCGGCCGGAACGGCGACCCGAGCGGAGCCGTTTCGTCCTTATATGCCTCGTCGTCGTCCGCCATGGCCGGACGGTTACGGTGCGTCAGCACGCTGACCACGCCCCCGACGCGGAGAGCCGCATCGGTGCCGATGCGCCTGATGCGGCCCTTCGTGATGGTCGAGCAGACGACGCTCGCATAGAGCAGGTCAGGCACGTTGAACTCGGCGGCATATTTCGCGGCGCCGGTGACCTTCGCGACCCCATCGACGCGCGATGTGGCGGTTCCGATGTACGATGCCATGGCGGGCTCACGCGATTTTCTTGTTGGATTGCGACTGCGGGGTCCCGCGCGCCGCCTGTGACAGCGCGCGCACGATGGTGCGCCGCGCGAGATCGAGCTTGAACGTGTTGTGCCCGAAGCCCCTGGCTTCGCTCAGGACGAGATCGGCGGCCCGGGCAAACGCCGCTTCGCCGACGGCCTCGCCGCCGAGCGCCGCCTCGGCCCGCGCGTTGCGCCACGGTTTGTGCGCGACGCCGCCGAGCGCGAAACGCGCCTCCCGGATGATGTTGCCGTCGAGCTCGAGGCCGACCGCCACGGACACCAGTGCGAACGCATAGGAGAGCCGGTCGCGGACCTTGAGATAGGTGTAGTTCGACCGGAATCCGCGCGGCGGCAGCTCGACCGAGGTGATGAGTTCGTCCGGCTCGAGGCTCGCGTCGCGCTGCGGCGTATCGCCCGGCAGCCGGTGGAAGTCCGGGAACGCGATGGCGCGATCGCCGCGCGGACCGGTGACGTGGACCTTCGCTTCCAGAACCGCCAGGGCCACGCACATGTCCGACGGATGCACCGCGATGCAGGCCTCGCTCGTGCCGAGGATCGCATGCATGCGGTTGAGGCCGCCGATGGCGGAGCAGCCGCTGCCCGGCTCCCGTTTGTTGCAGGGCGTCGCGATGTCATAGAAGTAGGCACAGCGCGTCCGTTGCAGGAGATTGCCGCCGACCGACGCCATGTTGCGCAATTGCGCCGAGGCGCCGGCGAGGAGCGCGCTCGACAGCAGCGGGTAGCGCTGCTCCACCAGCGGGTGGTAGGCGAGATCGGAATTGGGCACGAGCGCGCCGATGCGGAGCCCGCCGCCGGCGACTTCCTCCACCTGTTTCAAGGGAAGCCTCGAGACGTCGATGAGCCGCGTCGGCCGTTCGACGTCCATCTTCATCAGATCGACCAGATTGGTGCCGCCGGCGATGAATTTCGCAGCCGGGCCGGCCGCGATCTGGCGCACCGCGTCCGCGACGCTGTCGGCGCGCGAGTACTGGAAGCTGATCATCACCGCTCCATCGCCTGCTGGATGGCCGACACAATGTTGACGTATGCGCCGCACCGGCAGATGTTTCCGCTCATCAGCTCGCGGATCTCCGCCGGGCTCTTCGCCCTGCCCTCCGCGATCAGCGCGACGGCCGAGCAGATCTGGCCCGGCGTGCAGTAGCCGCACTGGAACGCGTCGTGATCGATGAACGCCTGCTGCACGGGGTGAAGTTTTCCGTCCTTGGCCAGTCCTTCGATCGTGGTGATGCTGGCGCCGTCCGTCATGACCGCGAGGGTCAGGCAGGAAACGACGCGCCGGCCATCGATCAGCACCGTGCAGGCGCCGCATTGGCCGTGATCGCAGCCCTTCTTGGTGCCGGTCAGATCGAGGTGCTCACGCAGCGCATCGAGCAGCGAAGTCCGCGGATCGAGTTCGAGCGAGTGGCGCTTGCCGTTCACGGTGAGACGGACCGAGACCGCCGATGACGCACCCTCGCGCGCTCTCGCCCGTTCCGCCGCGCCGGCCGGTGCCAGGCTCATCGCAATCGGCGCCGTCGCGGTGCCAGCAACGATCTCGCGACGGGTGGGACGGGATCGAGCACCGGATTCTGCCTTGCCCTCGTTCATGCCTGGCTCCGATTGGGTGGCAACAGGACACCGCCGCCGCTGCGGGAAACCCCGCCTGCCGTTCGTCGTCGCTTCGCTCGCACAGCAGATGCGCGAACCACGGCCCGCAGCATAAGTGCGAGGGCACAAGGCGATAGCCGTTTCGCGCAGGACTGTCCGCCTTGCGCGGAAAAATGTGGCGGAAGCCGGTGCTTCCCTCCGGCCGTCCCGCGCCTAGCTATTCGGACGGACGGGTGCCGAGCGGGAAGGAAGCGAGCGTCATGCACATCCGAAATCTCGATGAAGCGATCGATGCGGTGACGAAGGTCTATTGTCCGCACACGGTCGAGGTCGCCGGTTCCGCGCGCGACATCGACGTGTCTCTCGAGGTGAACCATCCGACCTCCCAGCCGTTGGTCAGCCTGTCCTACAATGTGCCGGTGAAGATCGATGCGCTGAACTTCGCCCGCCTGTTTCTCATGATGCACTGTGAGCGTGGCGCCGCCGCAAGTACACAGGAGCATCGCTGGGCCGAATGGCGCGAGGGCCAGACCATGCCGTTCTCGGCCGGCCTGGACACCGAGCTCTGGTTCGACCGCGCGTTCGTCCAGCGATCGGTGCGGATCGACGTGAACAGGCTCGAGGCGCAGTGCGCGCGATTGCTCGGGCACCCGCTCGACCGGCCGCTGCGGTTTTCCCTCCGACCGTTTTCCGACGAGCTCGAGCAGATCTGGCGCCGGACGTTGGCATACCTGTGGACGAGCGAAGAGGGTGGACTTCCGCTCGGCGAGGCCGCGAAGGCGGCGTTCGACGAATATCTGCTCATGCTGCTGCTCAATCACCATCCACACAACTACAGCGAGGAGATCGCCGCGAGGGACCGCTCGCCCGTCCCCGGCGTCGTGCGCCGCGCGGAGCGGTTCATCGCCGACCATGCCGATACGCCGATCACGGTCTCGGACGTTGCCGCTCACCTCGGGGTGAGCCTGCGCACGTTGCAGGCAGGCTTCCGCCAGTGGCGCGACACCACGCCGGCGGCGCACCTGCGGCAGGTCCGCCTGCAACGCGTCCGTGACGAGCTGCTGCGCCCGGGCGAGAATGCCAATGTCACGGAGATCGCCGTGCGGTACGGCTTCGTCCACCTCGGACGCTTCAGCGGCCAGTACCGCTCCGCCTTCGGCGAGCCCCCAAGCGTCACGCTGCGCCGGGGACGCGCCGGCTCGGTCGCGGCCGACGATCCCGCAGACCGGACGGCACGTTGATCGGGCGGCTACCTGGCCGGCGGCTCGATGCGCTGAAAGATCTTCTCGCGAAGCGCGGAGTCGTTCTGCGCCACGACGAGGATCGACTTGTACTCGTCGACGGAAATGCCCTGGTCCGTGACCGCCTTCTCGAGCGCCGACTTGGCTTCTTCCGTGATCCGCTTTTTGTCCGACGGAGCCGCCTGTCCGATTCGTTGCTCATAGTTCCTCAGGACCTGCGCGACCTGCTTCAAAGCCGCGGCCACGGCGTCGAGCTTCTGGTCCGTGATCTGCGTCCGGTCGGAGGAGGCCGGCGGGGATGGGGTCTGCGCGTGCGTGATGGAAACCGAGAACGGGACGCCGGACGCCACGATCGCGGCAGCCAGCAGTGGCACCAATCGTCGCATCGGGCATCGCATGTCCGCCTCCGGCTCGTTTTCCCTCGCGTGGCCTGGGAGAACGAGGAGCGCGGGAAACCGTTCCGGCTGCTGCGAATTGGATAGTGCGAAGGCCGGCGACAAAGCCTCGAGTCGGGACGTCAGCGCCGCAACGTTCGGCGCCGCACGGTTTGATGCAGGCCGCGATGAACTCGCGTTTGACGTTGTTCCGAGCGGAACAAGAGGTGCTTTCGCACCGGAAGATGCAATGCCTGAGCAATCCCGGCTCCGGCGAACCGGAGTCGAACCACATGCGTGGCAAGAGCCTTGCCGCTTGACCATCCCCGGGCGTTGCCTTGCGCGGCTGAAACCAAACCGGCCGACCGCTCTTACCGTGGAGCAATACTGGGATGCGCCCGTTGCCATGGCGGCAATGTGACGCTCGAACCCGAACCGGATGAAAGGAACAGGCGATGAAACTGACCTCCGCACAACTGGAGCAGACCCTGACGCAGGTCGAGGCTCAGGCAATCCCCGACAACCATCCCATGGTCCAGCAGCTCAACGACCTGTTCGGGGATCACACGTTCTTTCTCGACAGGCACGGGCTGAGCATCGTCGAGCCCGCCGCCGACGCGCCCGCGGAAGGACCGCAGGCCGCGCGGATCGTCAATCTTGCGAACTGGACGGACGCCAATCTCACCAGTCTCGCCCCGCACGATCCGGTGGTGACCGACGCGGTCGTCGATATCGGCGCGAAGGCCTGATCGGCGGGAGCGGCGTGGCGACTCTCTAGCGGTCAGGGGACTCGCAGCGTCCGACCATCCGGCATCGACGGCGCGGCGAACAGCGGCGAACACATACCGCTCGGCCCGGCGCCCGAGCCGGGTTCCCTGCGCCGCGTCTTGTCTATGGCGCGGGCCCGCCCGAGAGTCCGTTGCGCACGATTTCTGCGCCTTCCATCGATGCCTGTCCATATCGTCGAGACCGATGGGCGTTCCTGTGCCGTCGGTGGGCGCAGATTGATGGCGCTGCGTCCCAGGTGGTTGCTTCTGTGCCGTCCGTCATCTTGATCGGGCGGTTGAGGTGATCGGCGTGCACGAAGAGTAGCTGCGGGCTTGCGTGTCGAGGTCGGCCTCGACCGCGAGCGGCAGGTCGTCGAGCCAGATGTACTCGCGCAGGAACGCGCCGGTCTCCGTCGCCTCGGTATGAGGCGGTCGGAGAGGTCGTAGACGTAATGCCTGGTGCCGGCCGGCGCCATGTTCCGCGTGGTGCGCACGGCACGCTCGAGCCCGTCGTAGGTGTAGAGACCGGTCGGGGTCGTGTTGACGCTGAGCTGATCGAGCCGGTCGCGGTTGTTGTCGTGATCGTCGTAGGTCGTGCCCGACCGCGTGTCCGAGGCGACGTTGCCGGCGCCGTCGTAGGCGAGCGAGCGCACCGTGGTGGTGCGCCTTGCGTGCGATGAAGCCTCGGTGCGCGGCACGGCGCCTTCCAAACTGCGCCGCAAGGGATATCCGGGTTTCGGAAGCTGGCGGAGGGAGTGGGATTCGAACCCACGATACGGTTTCCCGTATACACGCGTTCCAGGCGTGCGCCTTAAACCACTCGGCCATCCCTCCTGAGGGTGTCTTGTAGAAGGCGCACGCAAGCCTTTTCAAGCAAAAGACGCGCGCCGAAGGCGCGCTGATGCGCCTTGAACCACTTGGGCCTGCCTCCGTCGCCGGGCCCGAAGTCGCGCCCGAGCGCCGGCGCGGCGGCACTATAGTGACCGCGATCCGGCTGGCAAGCCGCGCCGGACTGCGGGCCTTGGCGGCGCCCGTCCTTGCCGCGGGACCCCCGCCGGAGCCCTTGAAAAGCCTGCCCGCACGCCACATTGTCGAACCCGATGCCGCCGCCCGACGACTACGCGATCCGCCCCGACCCGCACGACCCGCGGCTGACCGAGCGCGTCAGCGGGGTCGACCAGGCCGGCAGCCCGGTCGAGACCGCGGTCGTGGTCGAGCGCGCGCTCACCATCTTCCTCAACGCCCAGGAGATCGTCACCGCGATGACGATCGGCGACTATCCCGAATACCTGGCGCTCGGCTATCTGCTCAACCAGAACATGCTGCACCCCGACGACGTCGTCACCGGGGTCGACTACGACGAGGATCTCTCGGTCGCCGTGGTGCGCACCGAGCGCGCCACCGACTACGAGCAGAAGCTCAGGAAGCGCGTGCAGACCTCCGGCTGCGCCCAGGGGACCGTGTTCGGGGACCTGATGGAGGTGATCGAGCAGGCGAAGCTTCCCGACGCCGAGCTCCGCACCTCGTGGCTCTACGCCCTCACCCACAAGATCAACACCACGCCCTCGCTCTATCTCGAGGCGGGCGCGATCCACGGCTGCGTGCTCGCCGTGCAGGACCGGCCGCTCGTCTACATGGAGGACGTCGGCCGCCACAACGCGGTCGACAAGATCGCCGGCTGGATGTTCCGCCACCGCGTGCCCGCGCATGACAAGATCTTCTACACCACCGGCCGGCTCACCTCCGAGATGGTGATCAAGACCGTGCGCATGGGCATCCCGATCCTCGTGTCGCGCTCGGGATTCACCGCCTGGGGGGTCGAGCTCGCCCGCAAGGCCAATCTGACGCTGATCGGCCGCGCCCGCGGCAAGCGTTTCGTCGCGCTCTCCGGCGAGACGCGCATCGTGTTCGACCAGGACCTCACCTATGTCGAGGAAGAGAGCGCGAAACACCGCCGCAAAGCCGCCGTCCATGACGACTGACGTCCCGGCGACGCTCGGCCTCGTGCTTGCCGGCGGCCAGGCCCGCCGCATGGGCGGCGGCGACAAGGCGCTCATCCGCATCGGCGAGGCCACGATCCTGCGGCGGGTGCTCGATCGGCTCGCGCCCCATTGCGCGCGGATCGTGCTCAACGCCAACGGCGACCCGGCGCGCTTCGCATCCTACGGGCTTCCGGTCATCGCCGACGACGTGCCCGATTTCGCCGGGCCGCTCGCCGGCGTGCTCGCCGGGCTCGAATGGGCGGCCGCCAACACACCCGAGATCGACTGGATGGTCAGCGTGCCGGGCGACTGCCCGTTCATCCCGCGCGATCTCGTGCCGCGGCTCCACGCGGCGCGGCGCGCCGCCGGCGTGCCGCTCGCCTGCGCCCGTTCGGGCGAGTGGCGCCACCCGGTCGCCGGGCTGTGGCCGGTTGCGCTGCGGCACGACCTGCGGCGCGCGCTCGTCGCGGAAGGCCTGCACAAGATCGAGGTGTGGACGAGCCGGCACGGCGTCGCCATCGCCGACTGGCCGGCCGCTCCGATCGATCCGTTCTTCAACATCAACACGCCGCAGGATGCCGCGCAGGCGGCCCGGATGGCGTCGGAACACGCCGAACCGTGAGGCTGCGCCGTCAGGCCTCTTGATCGGAACCGCCGTCAATTCATAATTGCCGCGATCCGGGGGCGGAGCCGGGTATGGAGGAAATGATGCGCAGTTTCATTGCCGCATGCATTGTCGCCATCGTCATTGCGATCGTGGGCGCGCTTGTTCTCAACGCCGTGCAGAAGCCGGCGGAAGTTGCTTTCAGCAGCGCCAGCAGCGTTCGAATCTGACCGGGGCTCACGCGCTGAGCGCGGCATAGGACAGGAAGCCGACGAGCGCGCCCGGTTCGACCCGGGTCACGTCCTCGCCGAGTTCGACGAGGCCGTGCGTCTCGGTCAGCGAGGTGATGACCCCGGCGCCCTCCT
The DNA here is from genome assembly GCA_964538565.1 of uncultured Hyphomicrobiales bacterium. Classification (GTDB taxonomy): domain Bacteria; phylum Pseudomonadota; class Alphaproteobacteria; order Rhizobiales; family Xanthobacteraceae; genus CAYVBN01. Next base: position 9,287 of record CAZIGW010000243.1, read on the forward strand.
GGTGGTGCTTGACCGCCGCGATGGTCCCGTCCGGGTCGACCCGCAGCGCCGCCCGGACGTATTCGCGGCGGCCCTTTTTCTTGCGATACGCGAACCCCGCCCGCACCGGCAGCGGCACCAGCGGCTCGGGCGAGG
>CAZIGW010000244.1:0-3618 GCA_964538565.1 uncultured Hyphomicrobiales bacterium
TCTCGAAGTAGTCACCGGCAAGGTGCCATGGAACCGGGTCCGCCATTGCTCTCTCCCGCGGGGTCGCCCCGACAGATGGATTCGGACGAGCGCTGTGCAGGCCGATGCTACGCCCCGCGGCGAAGAACCGGAAGCGAGCCGACGGGTGCGAGCCAAGCAGCCTGCCCGCTCTCGCGCCGTGCACTCGCGCGGCGGTACGCGCCGCGCAGGCCGCAGGATTCAGTGCGTCACGAGCGCGCAGAGCTCGAAGGGGCTCGTGACGCCGAGCCGCTGATAGGCCCGTTGCCGATACGTCAGCACGGAGGTCTTCGCAATGCCCAGGTCGAGCGCGGTGGCCTCCACACTCATGCCGATGGCCGCCCGTGCACACACCTGTCGCTCTCTGGGCGTGAGGCTGGCGAAGCGAAGCGCAAAGCGCTCTTCGAGCTGCGCGACCGTCAGCGTTGACGGCTCCGATTTGCGCTTGCGGTTGAACGGAAGCATCGGCAGCACGAGGCAGGCAAGACCGATGAGCGCGCCGACTTCTTCATCGGAGCAGCAACCGTCGGACGCATGACGGGCGATATTCATCGCGCGCCACGCATCGCTCCCCCGCTGAATGATGGAGATGCGCTCGACGATGCCGCCATCCTCGAAGAACCGCCGCCGGAAGCTGAGCGACGGAATGTCCGCGGGACAGATCCGCTGCAGGACCACGTTGCTGCACTCGGGCGCCGCGCGATACGCATCGCCGACCGGATCAAGCCGCAGGTACCACTTGCGATACGCGGGAAAGAGCTGCACGAGTCCGGGCTCGGCATGGAAGTACTGCAGCGACGTGTCTTCAGGCGCCGTTGCCTCGAAGAGATAGATGCGCCGTGCGCCCGCCGTCACGGACATGACGGCGTCACGCACGGTCGGACCGAACTCGTCGGTGCCCATCGCTGCGAGCAAGCGCTCGTAGATGGCGCCCATCGTCGTGGGCGCCCGCCAGTCTCTGATCTGTGTGATATGCGCCAAGGTTGGCTCCTGCGTCGGCTGACCGCGGCAGTATTCAGGCGGATGTTGCCCGTTTTCGCGCGGCTCGTCTCATCCGGATGACGGCGGGGCTGTCCTGTGGCAAGAGGACCGACAGGGGCGCGCGGGAGGCTAGATTGCCGGCTTTCATTCGAGCGATGGGAGGGCGAATGCTCGCCGGGAACAAGGTCATCATCACGGTAGCGATCAACGGGGGCATGCAGCAGGACCGCGACGGCGCGATCATTCCCAAGCAGCCGGCCGAAATCGGCGCCGCGGCGGCTCGCTGCTACGAGGCGGGCGCCGCCATGATCCACGTCCACGCGCGCGACGCGCAGGGCAAGAACACGGGCGACCGCGCGGTCTACGCGGAGATCATCCGGCAGATCCGCGCCCGCTCGCCGATTCTGATCCAGACGACGAACGGCATCGGCGTCCGGCGCGACCCGGCGACCGGCCAGTTCATCTGGCCGACGGACAGCGAGCGGCTCGGCCTGCTGGACCTCGATCCGCAGCAGGACCTGTTTGGCATCGCCGCGGGATCGGCTGACTTCTACAACCCCGAAGGCGGCTATCCCGAGGAAACGCCCTATGTGAACTCCCCGGCGCTGCTCAAGAAGACGATCAAGGCCGTCTACGACAAGGGGTCGGCGCTCGAATACGAAGTCGTCGAGGCGAGCTCGCTCCATCGGCTGCTGCGCTATGCGAACGAAGGACTGTTCGACCGCAATCGCGACAACATGTGGCTGCTGCACGGCGGCGGCTTCGGCTCGACGCCGCCGATCGCGCGCAACGTGCTCTTCTCCATCGACGAAGGCTTGCGTCTCTTTCCGCGAGCGATCTGGGGCGTCACCGCGACCGGGCGCGATATGTTCAAGATCGTGACGCTTGGGCTGTCCATGGGCTGCGACCTCGTGCGTGTGGGGTTCGAGGATGGCATTCACCTGCCCGACGGCCGCGTCGCCCGCGACAACAGCGAGATGGTGAAAGCCGCGGTCGACATCGCGGCGATCTATGGCTTGAAGCCCGCGACCGTCGCCGAGGCTCGCGCCCGGTTCGGGATCTAGCGCGTCATGGCGCGCCCCGCGGTCCTGGTGGTGAGCCGGTTCCTGCTGGACCGGCGCGACGAGTGGGACGATCACTACGACGTTCTCGGACCCGACGCAATCACCGCCAGCAACTGGGCGCAGTCTGCAAGCCGCGTGCAAGTCATCGTCAGCGCGGGAGAGCCGCTCGACAGGTCTCTGGTGGACACTCTCCCGAACCTGAAGCTCGTTGCATGCTTCTCCACCGGCTATGCGGGAATCGACCTGGCTCATTTGCGAGCCCGCGGCATCGCGCTCACGTCCGCAGCCGGCGTGAACGCGCACGATGTCGCCGATCACGCGATCGCCCTGTGCCTCGCCTGGTGGCACGGGGTGCCCCGCGCCGATCGGAACGTCCGTGCGGGGAAGTGGAAAGAGGGTCTCACTCCGCGCCCCTCGCTGCGGGGCAAGCGAGCCGGAATCGTCGGTCTGGGGCGTATCGGATGCGAGATCGCGCGCCGCGCGGAGGCTCTCGGGCTTACGGTGAGCTGGTGGGGGCCGCGCGAGAAGCCGCAGGCCGCGTACCCGCGCGCTGCGAGCCTCGCCGCTCTCGCGCGAGACAGCGACATCCTGTTCGTCGCGAGCCGCGCGGTGGCCGCGAACACGGGTCAGATCGACAGCGCGGTACTGACCGCGCTCGGGCCTGACGGACTGCTCGTCAATGTTTCCCGCGGCTTTCTCGTCGACGAGCGCGCCCTCCTCCATGCGCTGGAAGCGCACATCATCGCCGGCGCGGCATTGGACGTGTTCGCGCACGAGCCCACGGCGTCGCACGTATGGGAACGCTTCGACAACGTAGTCCTGAGCCCGCACATTGCTGGATACACCCGCGAAGCCGGTGTCGCCATGTTCGGGCAGCTCCGCGAGAACATTCGGCGTCACTTCGCCGGCGAGCCGCTGCTGAGCCCGGTCGAGGACCCGCTCTGAGCCCTGAGCGCTGCACCCGCTATTCGTCGAATCCCGGCGAAACGGTCTTCAGCATCCGCACCAGTGCGTTCCACTCACGATCGATGACCGCGTCGCCGTTCTCGAACGCCCGCGCCATCGCGGCGCAGTGCCGCTCATCCGGCATGACAATCTCCTTGGCGACGTCCCGGCATTGAGACAGCGCGGCCACCTGCATGCGACAGGCCCGTTCCAGGTAGTACATCCGCGAGAAGCATTCGCGGACGGACTTGCCGATGACGAGCGGCCCGTGATTGCGCAGCATCAGCACGTCGCCGCTCCCGAGCGCGCGCGGGAGCTCGGCGCGCTTCGCGGCAGTCTCGAAGGTGCCGCAGTAGTCGAGGTAGCTGATCTTTCCATAGAACCGCAGCGCGTGCTGGCTGAGCGGCAACAGTCCGTCCCGGTAGCTCGCGACGGCGAGCGTCGCCTCGGTATGCGCGTGCATCACGCACACCGCATTCGGGTTGCCCAGGTGAATGGCGCTGTGCATGCAGAACCCGCCCTTGCTGATGCCGAGCCCGGTGGGATCGGAAACGATGCGGCCCTCGACGTCGCACTTCACCATGTTCGAGGCGCGCGCCTCGCGGAACAG
>CAZIGW010000245.1:0-6213 GCA_964538565.1 uncultured Hyphomicrobiales bacterium
TCTTCAGCAGGATGGCGGCGAGGATCACCGAGCCCGCGGTCGGCGCCTCGACGTGCGCGTCGGGCAGCCAGGTGTGCACCGGCCACATCGGCATCTTGACCGCGAAGGAGGCGAAGAACGCGAGCCACGCCCAGGTCTGTAGGCCGAGCGGGAATGGATGGCGCAGCAGCGCGACGATGTCGGTCGTGCCCGCATCCCAGTACATCGCCATGATGGCGAGCAGCATCAGCACCGAGCCGAGCAGCGTGTAGAGGAAGAACTTGAAGCTCGCGTAGACGCGGCGCGGACCGCCCCAGATGCCGATGATGAGGAACATCGGGATCAGGCCGCCTTCGAAGAACAGGTAGAACAGCACGAGGTCGAGCGCCGAGAAGGTGCCGACCATCAGGGTCTCGAGCGCGAGGAACGCGATCATGTATTCCTTCACGCGCTTCTCGATCGCCTGGAAGCTGGCGATGATGCAGATCGGCATCAGCGCCGTCGTCAGGATCACGAACGGCAGCGAGATGCCGTCGACGCCCAGGTGGTAGGTGATCGAGCCGCCGAGCCAGCGGCCCTTCTCGACGAACTGGAACTCCGGCGAAGACGGGTCGAAGCGCCACACGAGCACGAGCGAGACCGCGAAGGTGACGAGCGTCGTCCACAGCGCGACCCAGCGCGCGTTGCGCCGCCCCGCCTCGTCGTCGCCGGGCAACAGCATGATGAACAGCGCGCCGACGAGCGGCAGGAAGGTCGTCACGGAGAGGATCGGCCAGCTCACCATCAGTGCCCCCCGCCCGCGAACATGAACCAGGTGATGAGCGCCGCGACGCCGATCAGCATGGCGAAGGCGTAGTGATAGAGGTAGCCGGTCTGCAGGCGCACCACGCTGCGGGTGACGTCGAGCACCCAGGCCGACACGCCGTCGGGCCCGAAGCCGTCGATCAGCCAGCCGTCGCCGCCCTTCCACAACAGGCGGCCGAGCCAGATGGCCGGGCGCACGAAGATCCGGTCGTAGATCTCGTCGAAGTACCACTTGTTGAGCAGGAAGCGGTAGAGCATGTCGTGGCGCTGCGCCAGCGACTCGGGAATGTCCGGCCGGTTGAGATAGAAGTGGACGGCCACGAGCCATCCCGCCGCCATCATGACGGTCGGCAGCATGCGGATCACGAACGGCACGTGCGCGTGCATGTCCTCCAGCACGGTGTTGCCGGATGCGAACTTGAGCGACTCACGGAAGAACGCCTCGACGTCGTGGCCGGCGAAGAGGTCGGTGAACGGCAGGCCAGCAAGGATCGAGCCCGCCGCCAGCACGCCGAGAGGCACCAGCATCACCATCGGGCTTTCATGCGCCTGCTCGTGGTGGTGCTGGTCGTGCGGCTGTCCCCAGAAGGTCTTGAACACCAGTCGCCACGAATAGAAAGCCGTCAGCGCTGCCGCCACGACGGTCAGGATGAAGGCGTACATCGCCAGCGGATTCCGGCCCACGTAGGCCGCCTCGATGATGGCGTCCTTGGAAAAATAGCCGGCCGTGAACGGAAAACCGGTGAGCGCCAGCGTCCCGATCACCATCACCCAGTAGGTGAACGGGATCCTGTCCTTCAGGCCGCCCATGTGACGGATGTCCTGCTCGTGGTGCATCGCGTGGATCACCGACCCCGAGCCGAGGAACAGCAGCGCCTTGAAGAACGCGTGCGTGAACAGGTGATACATGCCGACCGAATAGGCGCCGACCCCCATGGCGACGAACATGTAGCCGAGCTGCGAGCAGGTCGAATAGGCGATGATGCGCTTGATGTCGTTCTGCACCAGCCCGATGGTGGCGGCGAAGAACGCCGTGGTCGCCCCGATGAACGTGACGAACGTCTGCGCGCCGGGCGAGAGCTCGAACAGGGGCGACAGCCGCGCCACCATGAACACCCCGGCCGTCACCATGGTGGCGGCGTGGATCAGCGCCGACACCGGCGTCGGGCCTTCCATCGCGTCGGGCAGCCAGGTGTGCAGCAGGAACTGGGCCGACTTGCCCATCGCGCCCATGAACAGCAGCAGGCAGATCACCGTGACGGCGTCGAGATGCCAGCTCAGGTAGGGCATCGTCTTGCCGACGAGCGCCGGCGCCTGCGCGAACACGGTCTCGAAATCGACCGCGCCCGTCATCATGAAGACGCCGAAGATGCCGAGCGCGAAGCCGAAGTCACCCACGCGGTTGACGATGAACGCCTTGATGGCGGCGGCGTTGGCCTCTGGCTTGTGATACCAGAAGCCGATCAGCAGGTAGCTCGCGAGCCCCACGCCTTCCCAGCCGAAGAAGAGCTGCACCAGGTTGTCGGCCGTCACCAGCATCAGCATGGCGAAGGTGAACAGCGACAGATAGGAGAAGAAGCGCGGGCGGTAGGGATCCTCCTCCATGTAGCCCATCGAGTAGAGGTGGACGAGCGCCGAGACGGTGGTGACGACGACGAGCATCACCGCCGTGAGCGTATCGACCCGCAGCGCCCAGTCGAACTTCAGGTCGCCCGATGTCACGAAATTGGCGATCACCTCGCGCACGTCCTGGTGGCCGAAGCCGACCCGGACGAAAGCGATCCACGACAGCAGCATGGAGATGAACAGCAGCGTCGTGGTGATGAGCTCGGCCGTGCGCGAGCCGGCAGCTGCCGGCTCGTGCTCCTCGGGCTCGGAACTCGCGTGATGGATGAGGGAGAGATCGCCGCGCGCCGGGGGCGCCCCGCCGCCGTGGTGCGGGCCCATATCGTGCGCATGGTTCTCGGCGCCGGCCGCGGGGTCCCCGCCCGGGTGGCGCGCGCGGGCGCCGGCCAGCGAGATCAGGCCCGCGAGGATGCAGCCGAGCAGCGGCAGAAAGACGATGGCCTGGTACATCCCCGGTTCCTCAGCCCTTCATCAGATTGATGTCCTCGACCGCGATCGACCCGCGATTGCGGAAGAAGACGACCAGGATGGCGAGCCCGATGGCGGCCTCCGAGGCCGCAACCGTCAGCACGAAGAGCGCGAACACCTGGCCGACAAGATCGCCGAGGAAGGCCGAGAACGCCACCAGGTTGATGTTCACGCTGAGCAGGATCAGCTCGATCGACATCAGGATGATGATGACGTTCTTCCGGTTCATGAAGATGCCGAAGATGCCGAGCGTGAACAGGATCGCGCCGACCGTGAGATAGTGCCCGAGACCGATCATGGCTCAGATCCCCTGACCGGGCCGCACGTGGCGGATCTCGATGGCGGTCGCCTTCGAGCGCGCCACCTGTTCGGCGATCACCTGCCGCCTGACCTTTTCGCGATGGCGCAGGGTAAGCACGATCGCGCCGATCATCGCCACCAGCAGCACGAGGCCCGCGGCCTCGAAGAAATAGGCGTAGCGCGTGTAGAGCACGAGCCCGAGCGCCTCCGTGTTGGTGACCGACGGCGTCGGCGCGGCGATCGTCTTCGGCACGCCCGGTCCGACCGCCCAGGAACCGACCACGAGCAGAAGTTCGACCAGAAACACGACGCCGACGAGCGCCCCGATCGGCAGGTAGTCAAGGAACCCGCGTCGCAGCGTGGCAAAATCAACGTCGAGCATCATCACCACGAACAGGAACAGCACCGCGACCGCGCCGACGTACACCACGACCAGGATCATCGCCAGGAATTCGGCCCCGAGCAGCACGAACAGGCCGGCAGCGTTGACGAAGGCGAGGATGAGAAACAGCACGGAGTGCACGGGGTTGCGCGCAGCGATGACCATCACGGCGGATGCCACGCAGACCCCGGCGAACAGATAGAAGAATGCGGCCGCGAGTATCATCCCCTGTCCCTGCCCGACGCCGCGCCGCCCGGCGCGCCGTCAATTGCGACCGCCGCCGCGCACGCGCCTGCGTGCGGACGACGGCCTTGTTGCCAGCCCGGAGCTGCGCCCTTGCGCCGCGCCGCTCCGCCCTGCCGCCGGCCGGATCCCGACCCGCGGCCGAAAAACCTGCGTCTTTTCGGGCCCATGCTCTAGCCTGCGCATACCGTCGCGTCCATCGCCCTAGCGATAGGGCGCGTCGAGCGCGATGTTCTTTGCGATCTCCCGTTCCCAACGGTCGCCGTTCGCCAGCAGCCGCTCCTTGTCGTAGTAGAGTTCCTCCCGCGTCTCGGTCGCGAACTCGAAGTTGGGCCCCTCGACGATGGCATCGACCGGACAGGCCTCCTGGCACAGCCCGCAGTAGATGCACTTGACCATGTCGATGTCGTAGCGCGTCGTCCGGCGCGTGCCGTCGTTGCGGCGCGGCCCCGCCTCGATGGTGATCGCCTGCGCCGGGCAGATCGCCTCGCACAGCTTGCAGGCGATGCAGCGCTCTTCCCCGTTCGGATAGCGCCGCAACGCGTGCTCGCCGCGGAAGCGCGGCGAGATCGGGTTCTTCTCGAACGGATAGTTGATCGTCGCCTTCGGCTTGAAGAAGTAGCGCAACGACAGGACGGTCGCTTCGACGAACTCCTTGAGGAACAGCGCGCGCGCAGACTGGTCGAGTTTCATGATGCGATCCTCACTTCGGCGCGAGCCCGGCGAACTGCAGGACACCGGCGACGATCGCCACCATCGCCAGCGACAAGGGCAGGAACACCTTCCAGCCCAGCCGCATGAGCTGATCGTAGCGGTAGCGCGGCACGAACGCCTTCACCATCGCGAACATGAAGAAGACGAGCAGCGCCTTGAGCACGAACCAGACGACCCCGGGAATCCAGGTGAACGGCGGCACCGGGAACGGCGGCAGCCATCCGCCCATGAACAGGATGGTGCACATGGCGCACATGGTGCCGATCGCCACGTACTCGCCGAGCATGAACATCATGTACGGGGTCGAGCCATATTCGACCATGAATCCGGCGACGAGCTCGGACTCCGCTTCGACGAGGTCGAACGGCGGCCGGTTGGTCTCGGCGAGCGCCGAGACGAAGAACACGATGAACATCGGGAACAGCGGCAGCCAGAACCAGCCGAACAGGCCGAAGCGGCCGTTCTGCGCCTCGACGATGTCGCTGAGATTGAGCGAGCCCACGCACAGCAGCACCGTGATGATGACGAAGCCGATCGAGACCTCGTACGACACCATCTGCGCCGCCGAGCGCAGCGCCGCCAGGAACGGATATTTCGAGTTCGACGCCCAGCCGGCCATGATGATGCCGTACACGCCGAGCGAGGAGATGGCGAAGATGTAGAGGATGCCGACGTTGAGGTTGGCGATCACCCAGCCGGCGTCGACCGGGATCACCGCCCAGGCGGCGAGCGCGAGCACGCAGCTCACGAGCGGCGCGAGCAGGAAGACGCCCTTGTTGGCTCCCGCCGGGATGATCGGCTCCTTGAGCACGAACTTGAGCAGGTCGGCGAACGACTGGAACAACCCCCATGGACCGACCACGTTCGGACCGCGGCGGATCTGCACCGCCGCCCAGATCTTGCGGTCGGCGTAGAGCACGTAGGCGATGGCCACGAGCAGCACGACGAGCAGGAGCAAGCTCTCGGCCACCATGATGATCAGCGGCCACAGCGTGTTGGTCCAGATCTCGGCCATGCTCGTCACTCCGCCGCGGCCGCCGCCGCGCGCCGGCCGGCAAGCGCCGAGCACTCGGCCATCACGGCCGAGGCCCGGGCAATCGGGTTGGTGAGGTAGAAGTCGGTCACGGCCGAACGCAACGGCGCCTTGTCGGGCGTGCCGCCGCGCGCCGCAAGCTGCGCGATCGCCGCGGGATCGGCGGCTTCGACCCGGTCGATGCGCTGAAGGTGCGGATGAGCCCTGAACAGGGCGGCGCGCAGGGCCGAAAGCGAGTCATAGGGCAGCCGATGCTTCAGCACGTCCGAAAGCGCGCGCAGGATCGCCCAGTCCTCGCGCGCGTCGCCCGGCGGAAACCCGGCGCGGGCGGCCATCTGCACGCGTCCCTCGGTGTTGACGTAGATCGCGGATTTTTCCGTGTAGGTGGCCCCCGGCAGGACCACGTCGGCGCGCTGTGCGCCGCGATCTCCGTGGGTGCCGAGATAGACCACGAAGGCGCTCGGCGCGATCCCGATCTCGTCGGCGCCCAGCAGGAACAGGAGATCGAGCGTACCATAGGCCGCCATCTCGGCCGCCTTGAGGCCGCCCTCGCCCGGCACGAAGCCGATATCGAGCCCGCCGACACGCGAAGCGGCCGCGTGCAGGACACAGAAGCCGTTCCAGCCCTCCTTCACGGCGCCGAGATCGACCGCGGCCTTGGCGG
>CAZIGW010000246.1:0-10345 GCA_964538565.1 uncultured Hyphomicrobiales bacterium
TAGCCGCGCCGGCGGCCTCGATCACCCGCAGCGCGATGTCGCCGGTGCCGCCGGCGACGTCGATCAGCGCGAAGGGGTGTCCGCCGCGCGGCGGGTTGACGGCGGTGACGAGCGCGTTCTTCCAGGCGCGGTGAAGACCGCCCGACATCAAGTCGTTCATCAGGTCGTAGCGCCGCGCCACCGAGTGGAACACGTCGTCGACGAGGGATTGCTTGTCGTCGAGGTCGACCGTGCGAAAGCCGAAATGCGTGGCACGGGCGCGGGTGGATTCGGGCATCTGCATCGTCCGTTTGGCGCCCGGACCATAGCCTGACGGGTGGGCGGGCGCCACCGCGCGGCGGGCGCGGGCCGCGGGCGTACCGGGCCGGCCGGCGGCGTGGTTAACACCCGCCGACCGCGGCGCCCTTGGTCCGGCCTACGCGCCACGCAAACACGCTTTGCTGTCGGTGCCCGGGCAGCTAAGGAAGGGCGACGGACACACCATGCCGGAATTGCCTGAAGTCGAGACGGTGCGGCGCGGGCTCGAGCCCGCCATGCAGGACGCGCGCTTTCGCAAGGTGGAGGCGCGGCGGCCCGACCAGCGCTTTCCGTTGCCGAAGGAGTTCGTCAAACGGCTCGAAGGCAAGACGGTCACCGGATTGGGACGGCGCGCCAAGTACCTCCTCGCCGACCTGTCTTCGGGCGACGTTCTGCTGATGCACCTCGGCATGTCGGGCTCGTTCCGGGTCGCCGAAGAGGGCCGGGAGAGGATGCCGGGCGACTTTCATCACGAGCGTTCGCGCGCGCGGAATCACGACCATGTCGTCTTCCACATGTCGTCGGGCGCGGTCATCACCTTCAACGACCCGCGCCGCTTCGGCTTCATGAAGATCGTGCCGCGCGCCGAGCTCGCGCGCGATCCGCTGATGCGGGCGCTCGGTCCCGAGCCGCTCGGCAACGAATTCGACGCCGCGATGCTGGCGCGCGCCTGCCGGGCCAAGAAGACGAGCCTCAAGGCGGCGCTGTCGGATCAGAAAGTCGTCGCCGGGTTGGGCAACATCTACGTGTGCGAGGCCTTGCATCGCGCGCGCCTCTCGCCCAAACGCTCCGCCTCGACGCTGGCGACGCGCACGGGCGCGCCGACCGAGGCCGCCGTGCGGCTGGTCGATGCGATCAAGGCGGTGCTCGCGGACGCGATCCGCGCCGGCGGCTCCTCGCTGCGCGACCATCGGCTCACCACCGGCGAACTCGGCTATTTCCAGCACCACTTCCGGGTCTACGATCGAGAGGGCGAGCCGTGCGTGACGCCGGGCTGCAAGGGCCGGGTGAAACGCATTGTGCAGGGCGGCCGCTCGACCTTCTACTGCCCGACCTGCCAGAAGTGAGGGCGGCGCGCGGGCGCCTCGTCGCGTCCGGCGCGGGCGTTGCGCGGCGCGGGCGTCTCGGCTACGCCAGGGAGCGTCGCCCCGCAAACCTTTCCGGCGGAACGGTCCCCATGGCCCACGAAAACATCCTCGTCGAGACCAAAGGCAAGGTGGGCATCATTCGCCTCCACCGGCCGCAGGTGCTCAACGCGCTCAATGCGGCGCTCATCGGCGAACTCAATGCCGCGATGGACACGTTCGAGGCCGATTCCGGGATCATCTGCATCGTCATCACCGGATCGGAAAAGGCGTTCGCGGCGGGCGCCGACATCAAGGAGATGGCGGACAAGACCTTTACCGAGGTTTTTCTCGGCGATCTCGTCGCCACCTGGGACCGCGTTGCGCGCGCGCGCAAGCCGGTCATCGCGGCGGTCGCGGGCTTTGCGCTCGGCGGCGGTTGCGAGCTCGCCATGCAGTGCGATCTCATCATCGCGGCTGACAACGCGAAGTTCGGCCAGCCGGAGATCAAGCTCGGCGTCATTCCGGGGATCGGCGGAACGCAGCGCCTCACGCACGCGATCGGCAAGGCGAAGGCGATGGACCTCTGCCTGACCGGTCGCATGATGGACGCGGCCGAGGCGGAGCGCTGCGGGCTCGTCGCCCGCGTCGTGCCGCTCGCCGATCTCATGCACGAAGCCATAAAGCTCGCCGAGGCGATTTCCGCCATGTCGCTGCCGGCCCTGATGGCCGCCAAGGAGGCGATCAATCACGCGTTCGAGACCTCGCTCGCCGACGGCATCCGGTTCGAACGGCGGATCTTCCACGCACTGTTCGCCACCGAGGACCAGAAGGAAGGCATGGCGGCCTTCATCGAGAAGCGTCCGCCGCAGTTCAAGCACAAATGAGCATGATCCCGAAAAGTGGGCACCGGTTTTCGGACGAGATCATGCTCCAGCCAAGACGCGCAAGATCCCGAAAAGTGGGCACCGGTTTTCGGACGAGATCATGCTCCAGCCAAGACGCGCATGATCCCGAAAAGTGGGCACCGGTTTTCGGACGAGATCATGCTCCAGCCAAGGCGCGCGTGATCCCGAAAGGTGGGCACCGGTTTTCGGACGAGATCATGCTCCAGCCAAGGCGCGCGTGATCGCGAAAGGTGGGGATCTGTCCGACTTTCAGTCGCGCACGCAGATCACCCGCACGACGGATCGCTTGGCGACATCCGGTCCGATGGCGCCGGAGCGCGCGGCAGCGATTTTCTGGCGGGCGAGAAACCGCCGGATCGCCTCGGCCGGGACGATTTCGGCCGTCGCGCCCTCCGGCGGGCCCGCGACCACGGCCGGGCCCATGCGCACCATGCCGACGACGCGGTTGCCGACGATCGCGGCGGCGCCGGAAAATCCGGCAGCCGGCGCCGGCGCGATCGTGACTGTCGAGCCGCTCGTACCGTTCAGGCGCGCAGAGATGGTCGAGACGGCATCGCCGCCCGCCTGCGTCTTCGGATCGGGGACGCCGACGAGCGTGACGTCGGCGGAACGCGAGTCGTCGGCGAGCGTCAGCGGCTCGACGGCGCGCGCGCCGTAGACGCGCAGCAGCGCGAGACCGGTCGCCTCCTCCTCGGCGATGCGCACGGCGTCGCCGAAGCCGGCCGCCACGACGATGCGGCAATCCTCTACCGCCGCCCGGTCGGTGAGAATATCGCCGGCGGCGCTGACGAACATTCCGGACGCATAGTCGACCTTGCGCCGGACCGGCGCACCGGCGGCGAGCTGATCGGCGGTCGGGAACGGCGTGAACGCGCTCGACATGGCGACGGCCACCGGATCCATGATGCCCTCGGTCGCCTGATCGTAGAGGATCCTGATGCCGCGCACCTCCTGACCGTCGGTACCGGCCCGCACGTAGAATTTTTTCAGGCCCTGCATCCCGGAGACGACGAAGAAATCCGGCCGGAGCACGTTGTATTCGACCCGTCGCCCGGAGGGCTCCTTGCGCTCGCGCTCGTAGACGCTCGCGAGCGTCGCCCCGGGCGCATTCACGCGGAAGCTTTCCACCTGGATCTCGCCGTGCGCCGCGCGCCAGCGGCTGCCGTTCGGGTTGCGTGTCATCTGCGGCACGAGGCGGGTCGGCAGCCCGAGCCGCATACCGGTCGCCTCGTCGTTGACGACGCGCCAGCCGACCGCCTCCTGCCTGGCGCGGGCGCTGGTCGCGAGCGCGCTGCGTTCCGGCGGCGTGAGCACGCCGCTCTCTCGGCCGCCGTTGCGCTTCTGGAACGCCTTGACGGCCGCAACGGCGCGGTCGTTGAAGTCGCCGTTGGCGAGACCGTTGAAGTCGCCGGTCCAGATCAGATCGGATTGGATGGCGATGCGATCGGCCGCCGGCATGCGCGCGTAGGTGTTGCGCGCGGGCGCGTCGCCTCGCGGCTTTCCGGCTTGTGCCCGCGCGGCCGGACGCTTGGCGAATTTCGAAGCATGCGGCTTGCCGTCGGTCTGCGCAAGGGCGGGCGGGACGGCGAGGGCGATTGAACCGAGAACGAGCAGCGCGGCGGCGAGGATTCTCATGCGCTCTTCCTGCCGTTGGTCACGGGACCGAACGGTCAAGTTATGCCAACCATCGGATGGTGCAACGGTCGCCGCCTTTCTGCGCCGATCGGCGGTGTTGCGCCGCGCCCGGCGTCAGGATAGCACCTGCGGCATGCTGAGCTCAGAAGAACTCGAGCGCTATGCCCGCCACATCGTGCTGCGCGAGGTGGGCGGGCCCGGACAGGCCGCGCTCAAGCGCGCGCGCGTGCTGGTGATCGGTGCCGGCGGACTCGGCGCGCCGGTGCTGCTGTATCTCGCCGCCGCCGGCGTCGGCACGCTGGGCGTCGTCGACGACGACGTCGTCTCGCTCTCCAATCTCCAGCGCCAGGTGATCCACGCGACGCCGGACCTCGACCGCCCCAAGGTGGAAAGCGCTTCGGACGCCATCAGGCGGCTCAATCCGCATGTGCGCGTCGACACGCACAACACGCGCATCACCGTCGCGAATGCGATCGAGTTGATCTCGCGCTACGACCTCGTCGCCGACGGATCCGACAATTTCGCCACGCGCTATCTCGTGTCCGACGCCTGCTTCCTCGCCAGGCGCCCGCTGGTGACGGCTGCGCTCGGCATTTTCGACGGAACCCTGACGACCATCCGGGCGCACGAACGCGGCGCCGAGGGGAGGCCCAACCCGACCTACCGGTGCCTGTTTCCCGAGCCGCCGCCGCCCGGCACCGTGCCGGCCTGCGCCGAAGCCGGCATCCTCGGCGCCTTCGCGGGCGTCATGGGCTCGCTGATGGCGGTCGAGGTCATTCGCGAGATCGTCGGCTTCGGGGAAGGTCTGGTGGGACGGCTGTTGATGGTCGACGCGCGGGCGATGCGCTTCGAGACCCTGGCGTACGCCTGGGATCCGGCCAATCCGCTGAACGGCGAGACACCCAGCATCCGCGATCTTTCGCTGCACGCGTGAGCGGCGCGACGGCGCCGATCAGCGCCCTACAACATCGACGGCAGCACGCGGTCGGGCGGACGATGGCCGTCCATGAAGGTGCGGATGTTGATGATCACCTTCTCGCCCATGTCGACGCGGCCTTCGAGCGTCGCCGATCCCATGTGCGGCAGCAGCACCACCTTGCCGGAACGCGCGAGGCGCAGGAGTTTCGGTTTGACGGCGGGCTCGTGCTCGAACACGTCGAGCCCGGCGCCGGCGATCTCGCCCGCTTCGATCAGGCGGATCAGCGCGTTCTCGTCGATCACCTCGCCGCGCGCCGTGTTGACGATGTAGGCCTCCGGCCGCATGAGCCTGAGGCGGCGCGCGGACAGCAGGTGATAGGTCGCCGGCGTGTGCGGGCAGTTCACCGAGATGATGTCCATGCGGGCGAGCATCTGGTCGAGGCTTTCCCAGTAGGTCGCCTCGAGGGCTTCCTCGATGTGCGGCGCGACCCGCCGCCGGTTGTGATAGTGGATCTGCAGTCCAAATGCGCGCGCCCGGCGCGCCACAGCCTGCCCGATCCGTCCCATGCCGATGATGCCGAGGCGCTTGCCCCAAATGCGGTGGCCGAGCATCCAGGTCGGCGTCCACCCGCGCCACTCCTTCTCCTCGGTGAGAATGTTGGCGCCTTCGGCGAGCCGGCGCGGCACCGCGAGGATGAGCGCCATCGTCATGTCGGCGGTGTCCTCGGTGAGCACGCCCGGCGTGTTCGTTACCGTTATACCGCGCTGGAGAGCGGTCGCCACGTCGATGTTGTCGACGCCGTTGCCGAAATTGGCGATGAGCCGCAGCTGCTCGCCCGCCTGGCTGAGGACGGAGGCATCGATGCGGTCGGTGACCGTCGGCACGAGGACATCCGCGCTTTTCGCCGCCTCCGCAAGCTCGGCCTGACTCATCGGCCGATCCTCGAGATTGAGCCGCGTGTCGAACAACTCGCACATGCGGGTCTCGACGCTGTCCGGCAGCTTGCGCGTGACGATGACAAGCGGCTTCTTGCGGTTCGGCATGTCCTCGTCCTCGATTCCTCCTGCGGCGACCGGCGCGCGCGGAAGACGTGCCCTTAAATTTCTCTTTAACCGTGATGGCCGACACTGGCGCGTATCGCCGTCGGCACCGGTTCGTTTGGTAAAACAGGGCACTGTCTACCAGATGGCCGAGCCAACACAAAGCGCCCGGCGAGACGGCCGCTCCCGGCGGCTGCCCGGATCACCGCAAACTGGAGCGAAACGGACCTCGCGCACGCCCCATGCATTTGCACACGCTCTGGACGACATTCGTACGCTGGCTGGCAGGTTTGATGATGCTCGCCCACCTGGGCGCCGCAAGTTCGCCGGCCGCGAACGCGGCGGCCAATCTCGCGACCGGCTCCGCGAGCGGCCTGCCGGTTCCGCGCTTCGTCAGCCTCAAGTCGGATCGCGTCAACGTGCGGGGCGGGCCCACCAAGGACAACGACGTGAGCTGGGTCTACACGCGCGCCGGCCTGCCGGTCGAGATCACCGCGGAGTACGAGAACTGGCGGCGCGTGCGCGACTGGGAAGGCGCCGAAGGCTGGGTCTATCACTCGCTGCTGTCGGGACGGCGCACCGCGCTCGTGTTCTCGTCGGCCAAGTCGAAGAGCGATCTCGTTCCGCTCTACGCGAAGGCGGATGCACGCAGCGCGATTCTCGCCCGGCTGGAGGCGGGCGTGCTCGGATCGGTCAAATGGTGCGACGGAACCTGGTGCCGCATCACCGGCGAGGGCTTCGACGGCTACATCGAACAGCAGCGGCTGTGGGGCGTTTATCCGAACGAGAAGATCGACTGAGCGCGGACACGGCGCGGTCGGCGCTGCGCCTCTACGCTTCCTTGCGCCTGAGCCGCACCACGACGTCGACGCGAACGACCTCATAGCCTTCCGGCGGTGTAGGCACCTTGCCGACGAGAACGTCCGTGTCGGGAATGTCGAAGAGCGCGTTCTCGCCCTCGATGTAGAAGTGATGATGTTGCGAGATGTTCGTGTCGAAATAGGTTTTCGACCCGTCGACGGCGATCTGCCGAAGCAGGCCGACCTCGGTGAACTGGTGCAGCGCGTTGTAGACGGTGGCGAGCGACACCGGCACCTTCGCCTTGAGCGCCTCCTCGTAGAGCATCTCGGCGGTGATATGGCGGTCGCCCTTGGTGAACATGATCCAGCCGAGCGCCAGGCGTTGCCGTGTCGGACGCAGACCCACTTCGCGCAGCATGGTCTTCACATCATGCCACGGGCAGCCGTTGAGATTGGCCCGGGTCGGCCGGTTGCGCTCGTGTTCACGCGCGGGCGGGGCGCCGGTAGGAAACATGGTACGAGGCTCGGTCATGGCTCGCTGGCTGCGTCCTTTCGCGCCGCACGCGGCGTACATTGGAGCTAGTCTAAGTTGTTGCAAATCAAATCATATCGACAGAAGGGCCATTTTGCAACTGCGTCGCAGGAGAGCCGGCGCCGCGCATGCCCCTTACCGCCGCATGGCGAGGAAATTGGGGATTGATCTCGGCCGCTTCGGCGCGGCTTTGCCGGTCCGGTTGCGTATGTTAGGACAACGGCGCCATCGCAGCGCCGACAGCCGAGAGGCTGCAGTTGGAGGACGGGACGGGTATGCAGAACCGGCGTACGAGCTTCGAATACGAAGACTTGCTCGCCTGTGGCCGCGGCGAGTTGTTCGCCGAGGGTCCGCAACTTCCGTTGCCGCCCATGCTGATGTTCGACCGGATCTCCGAGATCGGCGAGCAGGGCGGGGAGCACGGCAAGGGCCTGGTGCGGGCGGAACTCGAACTCAAGCCCGACCTGTGGTTTTTTCCCTGCCACTTCAAGGGCGATCCGGTGATGCCCGGGTGCCTGGGGTTGGATGCCCTGTGGCAGCTGCTGGGATTCTTCCTCGGCTGGCTGGGGTCCTCGGGCCGGGGACGTGCGCTCGGCCTCGGAGAACTGAAGTTTTCCGGGCAGGTTCTGCCGACCGTCAAGAAGGTCGTGTACGGTATCGACATCAAGCGCGTGATGCGTTCCAAGCTGGTGCTCGGCATCGCCGACGGCTGGCTCTCGGCGGACGGCTCGGTGATCTACCGCGCCCTCGACCTCAAGGTCGGATTGTTCCGCGACGAGACCACGATGCAACCGGCGCAAGGGTAAGCAACCGCGAGGCGGACGGCGGACCGACACAGACGAAGAGGCATCCATGAAGCGGGTCGTGGTCACCGGGATGGGCATCGTCTCGTCCATCGGCAACAACACCCAGGAAGTCTTGGCGAGTCTGCGCGAAGGAAAGTCGGGAATCGTGCGTGCCGACAGGTACGCCGAGCTCGGCTTTCGCTGTCAGGTGCATGGCGCGCCCACGCTTGCGCCCGAAGAGGCGATCGATCGCCGGGCGATGCGTTTTCTCGGCGGCGGGGCAGCCTGGAACCACGTCGCGATGGAGCAGGCGATCCGCGATGCCGGGCTCGACGAGAGCGAGATCTCGCACGAACGCACCGGCATCATCATGGGGTCCGGCGGGCCCTCGACCCGCACCATCGTCGAGGCCGCAGACACGGCGCGCAGCAAGGGCCCCAAGCGCGTCGGTCCGTTCGCCGTCCCCAAGGCGATGTCGTCGACCGCCTCCGCCACGCTCGCCACCTGGTTCAAGATCAAGGGCGTGAACTATTCGATCTCCTCGGCCTGCGCGACGTCCAATCACTGCATCGGCAACGCCATGGAGATCATCCAGCTCGGCAAGCAGGACGTGATCTTCGCCGGCGGGTGTGAGGAACTCGACTGGACGCTGGCGGTCCTGTTCGACGCGATGGGGGCGATGTCGACCAAGTTCAACGACACGCCCGAGAAGGCCTCGCGCGCCTACGACATCGACCGCGACGGGTTCGTGATCGCCGGCGGGGCCGGCGTGCTCGTTCTCGAGGAGCTCGAACACGCCAAGGCGCGCGGCGCCAAGATCTACGCCGAGGTCGCCGGCTACGGCGCGACCTCCGACGGCTATGACATGGTGGCGCCGTCCGGCGAGGGCGCGCGACGCTGCATGGCGATGGCCCTTTCCACCGTCAAGGCGCCGGTCGACTACATCAATCCGCACGCGACCTCGACGCCGATCGGCGATCTCAAGGAAATCGAGGCGGTGCGCGAGATCTTCGGCGACAAGTGTCCGCCGATCTCCGCCACCAAGTCGTTGACCGGCCATTCGCTCGGAGCCGCCGGCGCGCAGGAGGCGATCTATTCGCTGCTGATGATGAACAACGGCTTCATCTGCGAGAGCGCGAACATCGAGACGCTCGATCCGGCGTTCGCCGACATGCCGATCGTACGCGAACGCCGGGACAACGTCGCTCTTGGCTGCGTGCTGTCGAATTCGTTCGGTTTCGGAGGCACGAACGCCTCGGTCGTGTTCAAGCGGCTCGATGCCTGAGCACCAAGGGAGTGACGGAGTTTGCATGCAGGGGCTGATGCAGGGCAAGCGCGGCCTGATCATGGGCGTCGCGAACGACCATTCGATCGCCTGGGGGATCGCCAAGACGCTTGCCGCGCACGGCGCGGAGCTTGCCTTCACGTACCAGGGCGAGGCGCTCGGCAAGCGCGTCAAGCCGCTGGCGCAGTCGGTCGGCTCGGACATCGTCATGGCCTGCGACGTCGAGCACCTGTCCTCGGTCGACGGGGTGTTCGCCACCCTCGGCGAGAAATGGGGGTCGATCGATTTCCTGGTGCATGCGATCGCCTTTTCCGACAAGAACGAGCTCAAGGGACGTTACGCCGACACCACGCGCGAGAACTTCGTGCGCACGATGGTGATCTCGTGCTTCTCCTTCACCGAACTCGCCAAGCGTGCGACCGCGCTGATGCCGGCCGGCGGCGCGCTGCTCACGCTCACCTACGGCGGTTCGATGCGGGTCATGCCGAACTACAACGTGATGGGGGTCGCCAAGGCGGCGCTCGAAGCCTCGGTGCGCTATCTCGCGGCCGATTTCGGACCCGCGCGCATTCGCGTCAACGCCATCTCGGCCGGGCCGGTGCGCACGCTCGCCGGCGCCGGAATCGCCGACGCGCGCCTCATGTTCAACTTTCAGCAGCGCCACGCGCCGCTGCGCCGCACGGTGACGATCGAGGAGATCGGCGGGGCGGCGCTCTATCTGCTCTCCGACCTCTCGACTGGCGTCACCGGCGACGTGCACTACGTGGATTCCGGCTATAACATCGTGTCGATGCCGCATCCGGGTGCGCTCAAGACCGTCGATGAGGCCGAAACTGCGGCGGAAGAGCGCGCCGCCCAGGACGCCGCGCAGTAGCGCGCGGCACCACAGGTGCAGGCGCCCGGGCGGCGCCGCGTGAGCATCCGGCACGGGACCGCGGCCCGACGGCACCCAGGTGGCGGATTGGCGACGCGTCGCTCTGAATCTCGCATGCCGGAATCGCGGAAGCGGGCCAACAAGACCGAGGCGGGCGGGACGAGCGGTACGGGCGCCCGCCCCACCACCCGCAGGTGGATCATTAC
>CAZIGW010000247.1:0-20853 GCA_964538565.1 uncultured Hyphomicrobiales bacterium
GGACCTTTGGCCCCTCGTGCTCAACGACGTGATGGGAACCAAATTCAAGGTCATCACTGGCTATCTCGGCAGCCAGGAGACGATTCTCGCCATCGAGCGTGGGGAGGTGCACGGTCGCTGCGGCTGGAGTCTTTCCTCGCTGAAGTCCACGAAGCCGAACTGGCTCTCGGAGAAGAAGATCAACATCTTGGTGCAGATTGCCGCCGAGAAGAGTCCCGAACTGCCGGACGTGCCGCTGGTTTTCGATCTCGTGAGCGAGCCGGAAGACCGGCAGATGCTTGAGTTGCTATCCGGGCCGATGGGAATGGCCCGGCCATTGGTCGGCCCTCCGGGACTCGATCCGGAAAAGACCTCCATTCTGCGCCGGGCGTTCGACGCGACCATGAAGGACCCGGCGTTTCTGGCCGATGCCGCAAAGATTCAGGCCGAGGTCGCGCCGACGAGTGGCGAAAAGGTGCAGGCCTTGGTCAGCCGCATCTATCAGACCCCGCGCGCGGTGATCGCGCGGGCGAAGAAATTTCTCGCCCCGGAACGATAGAAGTCGGGCGCTCTGGCGAATCAACACGAAGCGACAAAAAAAGCCGGCCTTGGGGCCGGCTTTTTCGGGTCGCGTCGCGGCGCCCCTGGGCAAAATTCCAGAAAG
The DNA here is from genome assembly GCA_964538565.1 of uncultured Hyphomicrobiales bacterium. GTDB lineage: Bacteria > Pseudomonadota > Alphaproteobacteria > Rhizobiales > Xanthobacteraceae > CAYVBN01. Next base: position 644 of record CAZIGW010000247.1, read on the forward strand.
GAAGGCTATTTCGTTTGGTCAGGTACTTGTGGACCACGGCCCGCCGCGCGCGAGTCGAACGATGCTGACGCCGAGCCTCTCGATAGAAATTGCCCATGAGCGAATCGCCGGCGCGCGCCAGCTGTCGAAGACATCGACGGCTCTTTTCGATTGCTCGGTGCGGCGCGTGATTCAGCCGCCCAGGAACAGGCGGCCGACATGCGGATCGCAGAGCAGATCCCGCGCCTTGCCGGCCATCGCCAGCTTGCCCGACACCAGGACGTAGCCGATGTCCGCGAACTCGAGTCCCTTCTTGGCGTTCTGCTCGACGATCACGATGGTCTTGCCGTCCTTGTGCTGCAGTTCGCCCAGGATGTCGAACACCGCATCGATGAAACGCGGTTCGAGCCCGATCGACGGCTCGTCGACGAGCAGGACCTGCGGGTCCATCACCAGGGCGCGGCTGATCTCCAGCAGCCGGCGCTCACCGCCGGAAAGGACCTTGGCCGGGTGGCTGCGGCGTGCGGCGAGGCGCGGATACTTGTCGAACACCTTTTCGGCCGCGTGCTTCGCCTGCGCGCGCCCCATCAGATAAGCTCCCATCCACAGGTTCTCCTCGACCGTCATGCCGGGGAACACGGACTTGTCCTGCAGGATGTAGGCGATCCCGGCCGAGCGCAGCCTTTCGTTCGGCGCGAGCCGCGTCACATCCGTGAGGCTGCCGTTTCGCGCGACCGACACGGTTCCGGAAAAGATGTCCGTGAAGCCGAAGATCGAGTGCAGGACGGTCGATTTGCCCGCGCCATTCGGTCCGATGAGGCACAGGGACTGGCCACGGCCGACCCTCAGGCTGAGATTGTGCAGGATCTCCATCCGCCCATAGCCGGCATTCAGTCCGTCGATACGCAGGTGAGGCTGCGGGCCGGCCAGCACGTCGAGCTCCTCCACCCGAACGTCCCGCGCGATCTCGAGTGCCTGCCGGGCGACTTCTTCGACGGAAATGACGGTTTCGATGCCGCCGTGATAGCTCGACCCGGAAACGGCGCGCGTATCGGTCATCAGTACGCTCCCAGATAGGCGTCGAGGACGCGCTGGTCGCGCTGGATGTCGGCGGGCCCGCCGGCGGCGAGCAGTTCGCCGTGGGCGAGGCAGTAGATCGTGCTCACCATGTTCATGATCACGCGCATGTTGTGCTCGATGATGAACAGCGTGATGCCGAATTCGGCATTGGCGCGCTTGAGCCGGTCGAGCAGGCCGTTGATCAGCGTCGGATTGATGCCGGCGGTCGGTTCGTCGAGCAGCAGAACCGTCGGCTCGTTCATCAGCGCCATCGCGAACTCGAGAAGCTTCTGTTGTCCGAAAGACAGGCTGCCCGAGCGCACGAAGCGTTTTTCGAACAATCCGACGAAAGCGAGCAATTGCTCCGCCCGCTCCACGGCTTCCCGCCGCTCGCGGCCGAACATGTCGAAGAACCGTTCCTTGCGGTGCGGGGTCGAGACGAGCATGTTCTGCAGGCAGTTCATCTTGCCGTAGATGCGGGTCGTCTGGAACGTCCGCAGCAAACCGAGGCGCGCGATCTCCTGCACCCGCAGATTCGAGATTTCCCGGCCGTCGAAGCGGATCGACCCGGAATCGATCGGGTGATAGCCGACGATCGAGTTGAACAGCGTCGTCTTGCCGGATCCGTTGGGACCGATCAGGCCCGTGATGCTGCCGCGCTCGACCTTGAGCGACACGCCGCGGTTGGCGACCACCCCGCCGAACGACTTGGTGACGTCGGCGAGCTCGATGACGGCCTCGGTCATTCGGCGCCTCCGGGATGGGAGGCAAAGGCGATGTCGACAGCGGGCGCAGGCTCCTTCTTCTGCGCGCTCGGCGTCCCGGCCGCGAACCAGGCGGGGTGGTTTTCCATCAGCCAGCCGACGATCCCCTGCTGGAAGTAGACGATCGTGACGACGATGAGCAGCCCGAGCGCGACGAACTGCCAGCCGAGGAAATAGGTCCAGGTCACCTCCTTGATGACGTGGAACACGACGGCACCGACCACCGGCCCCCAGTAGGTGCCCTTGCCGCCGAGCAGAACCATCAGCACCATGAAGATGTTGAAGGTCGTCGTCGGGAACGCGATGTCGCGCGGCTCGATGAACCCCGTCATGTTGCCGAAGATCGCGCCGGCGATACCGAGAAAGAAGGCCGAGATTGCCCACGCCATGCGCTTGTAGCGCCGCGTGCGCAGGCCCATCGCTTCCGCCTTTTCCTCGTCGTCGCGAATGGCGTTCAGCGCCAGGCCGAAGTTCGTCGCATAGAGCCAGCGCAGGAACACGAGCAGCAGGAAGGTCAGCGCGAACAGCAGGAAATAGAAGAACAGCTTCTGCGTCGCCGGCGGGCCAGGGAAGACCGGCATGGAAATGCCGCCGGCCGCTCCCACCCATTCCCAGGACGAGATGAGCTCCGCCGCCGCGATGGCGAGCCCGAGGGTGCCGATGGCGAAATAGGGACCGCGCAGGCCGAAGACGATCCACCCGGCCGCGATCGCCAGCAGGGCGGCGCCGATGCCGGCCGCCAGGAGGCCGAGCGAAAACCCGGTGAAGTACTGGGCATTCGTGAACACGATATGCGTCGTGCGCGCGCCCGACGTGTACATTCCCACGTCGTAGTAGAGGCCGATCTGCACCACGGCGGCGATGTACATGCCGGCGCCGAAGAAAAAGATGTTGCCGAGCGAGTTGTAACCCATCTGTCCGCCGAGGATGTCCCAGGTCGAGGCGAACAGGATCATCAGCCACAGCAGGGCAATCTCGTTGCTGTAGTCCGCGAACAGGAACGGCGCGGCGCAGCCGGCCGCCAGGATCAGCCAGAACGGCAGGGACTGGCGCGTGAACATCGTCATTGGACGGCCTGGCGCACGCGCAGGTTCTGCAGCTGCCGGACAGCGAGGACCATCAGCAGCAGAAGCACGATGAGGGCCTGCTGGAACTCGGCGCCGAGCAGGAACCCGCCGAATTGCTCGAACACCCCCATGCCGAACCCCGCCGCGATCACGGCCGGCAGATTGCCGAAGCCGGCCGCGGTCACGATGACGAACAGGCGGATCGAATAGGTCGTGCCGAGAAACGGCTGCACGTTCCAGACGATGGCGACCAGGGCGCCGGCGGCCCCGCAGATTGCGGCGTTGAGACAGAAGGTGAAGGCGTAGACCCGCTCGGTGTCGATCCCGAGCACGCGCGCCGCCCGCGCATCCTGGGCGGTCGCCCGGATCGCCTGTCCCATGCGGCTTCGCTTCATGAACACGATGACGGCCACGGCGAGAACGGCCGCGAGCAGGAAGCCGACGAGGCGCGCCGCCGAGAGCGTGATGAAGCCGCCGGCGAACTGCCACGTCGGCAGGTTGGCCTGCGCCGACTGAGTGTCCGGCCCGAAGGCAAGGTTCAACGATTGCTGAATGACGATCGCCACCCCGAACGTCGCAAGCAGGGACGTGAAGAGATCGCGCGTGATCACCTTGCTGACGACGGCTCGATAGACGATGAAGCCGATGCCCCACAACAGCGCAAAGGCGAGCGGAACGCCGAGCAGCGGCTCGATGCCATGGCGGCTGAGAGTCCAGGTGAGATACCCGCCGATCATGATGAAGTCGCCCTGCGCCAGGTTCTTCACGTTCATCACGCCCCAGACCAGGGCGAGGCCGTAGGCCGCGAGCGCGAAGATCGAGCCCATGAGCAGCCCGTCGATCAACAGGCCGAGGTTGAGAACGGGCGCCGCGGTGAGAACCGAGATGTTCCCGAGTACATGCTCCATGGCGGATGTCCTGGGACGGTGTGCAAAGGCGCAGGGCGAGCACCGTCGACCGCCCGGCGATCGTTCAGCGCCCCCGAGAAACGGGGCGGGCGGGAAATCCGCCCGCCCGCGACATGGCTCAATAGTGAGCTTCGCGCGGATAGGTCAGTTTGGCGGCGGCGACTTCGGCAGGCCAGACCACGCGATATTGGCCGCCCTGGATCTGGCGCAGAATGATGTCCTTTGCGGGATCGCTGCCGTCCGGATCGAACTTGGCGTGCCCGTAGAACGTGGGCATGTCGGTCTTCGTCAGCGCCTCGCGGACCTTCTCGGTGTCGAGCGAATTGGCGCGCTTGAACGCATCGCTCCACACGTAGACGGCAGCGGCGGCTTGCGCGACCTGATACGGGACGATCTTGTAGGACGGGTAGGCCGCCTTGAACTCCTTGTTGAAGTTTGCCGCCGACCCGAACAGCGGATCGCTCGCCTTCATGGTCTCATCCCATTGGGTCGGGCAGATGAAGCCTTCGACCACCTTGGGAAAATCGGAGGTGAGCTTGGCCGACTCGCAATGCGTGACGCCGACGAGCGGAACCTGGATCTGCATCTCGCCCATCTGGCGTGCAGCCGTCGCCGCGCCTTTCTCGTGCCCCGACACGATCAGCACGTCGGGCTTGAGCGCCTTGATCTTGGTGAGGAAGCTGGTGATGTCGTTGAGGTCCTTCGGCATGCGATCATCGATGATCGCATGCATCTTGTATTTCTTCATCGAGTCGACGACGCCCTGGCGCACGTCGAGCGAAAACGCGTCGTCCTGATAGATCATGGCGACCTTGACGCTCGCCGGATCCTTGTTTGCCTTCTTGGCGATGTCGGCCGCCATGTCGATCATGCCGGTCAGATATTTGTCGGAGGTCGCCAGGATCGCGAACTGATATTTGTACCCCTGCGTGAAAAGGGATCGCGAGGCTGCCTCGGCCTGCACCAGCGGGATGCGGTATTTTTCGATCACCGGCAGGATCGCCTTGGTCAGCGGGGTCCCGTACGGGCCCAGCATGTATTTGACCTTGTCCTGGTCGATCAGGCGCTCGACGAGCTGCGCGGCGCGGGCCGGCGTCGACTCGTCGTCGTAATACTTGACCTTGAGCTTGTAGCACTTGCCGCCGATGGTCACCCCCCCGGCGTCATTGATCTTCTTGACGGCGAACTCGTAGCCGTTCTTGGTGTTGTTGCCATTCGCCGCGTAGATGCCGGTGGCCGAGACGGCCGCTCCGAGAACGAGATCTTCGCACGTCTGTGCCTGAACGGCCATCGGCGTGCACGAAAGCGCCGCCGTTGCCAGAACCGTCGCGCAAGCTGCCCGGTTGAGCATCGTTCGTTTCCTCCCATGGAAATCCGTTTCACCGCCGGGTTGGTTCCAGGCTGGCCGGATCTGAAGATCATAACCCGACCATTTGGGGTGCGACAATCGGCAGGTCGTCACAGGAACCCGGCTTTGGCGACGAATTGAGCGTCGCGCTCGCGCAACGGCAGCCAAGCGATCGAAAAGCGCCGCCTAAACCTTGGCTGCCTGCAAGAACGCCTTTGTGCCGGCGCCGATCAACCGTGGCAGGTGCGTATAGATGTAGCGGACTCCGGAGCCGACGAGGCGCGCCACGCTGTCCGTGGTCGCCGGCATTCCGGGGGTATGGCCGGCCGCCACGATCGTGTTCAGGGCCCGTTCGATGGCCTTGGCGACGGGCGGCGCGCCCGGATTGCCTGGATGGCCCATCGATTGCGACAGATCCGAAGGCCCGATGAAAAAGACGTCGATGCCCTCGACCTTGAGAATGTCGTCGAGGTTCTCGATGGCCATTTCATGCTCGAGTTGGACGCAGACCAGCGACTGCGCGTTCGCCTCGGCGGCGAATTCGGCCATCGTCGCCCCGAAGCCCCAGCGATCCGTCCGCGTTCCGGCCGCGAGGCCCCGGCCGGAGCCGGGACCGAACTTGACCGCCGCGACGACCCGCCTCGCGTCCTCGGCCGTATTGACGTGCGGCACCTGCACCCCCATGACGCCGCGGTCCAACACGCATTGAATATCCGCATTGGCGTTGGTGCGCGGTCGGGCGATCGAGGTCATTCCCACGGCATCGGCCGCAATCGCCATCAGCTCGACGTCGGTCGGTGAGAGCGAGCCGTGCTCGCAGTCGAGAAGCACCCAGTGGAATCCGGCGCAGCCCAGCAATTCGACAATTTGCGGGGAGGGGAACATCAACGAACAGCCGAGCGCCGGCTGACCGGCGAGAAACTTGGCTTTCATGCCATTCGGCTTCATGGTTCTCCCCGTGCCGGCTCGCATGGTTGCGCGATTCAAGGCGGTTGCGAGAAACAGCCCGTGTCCTGTGCTCCACGCCAGTTTCCGCACAAGAACCGCAGCATGCAAGGCCTGAGAGGCTGGCGCGCCACCTGACTTCCGCGAGTCAGGGCAACATGAAACGATCGATCGCGGCGGATCGTGGCTTTGCCCTTGCGTTCAACAACCGTGGCAATGTCGGCACCCCAAGGGCCGTGACGACGTGCGCTCGCGGACTTGGACCAGGCCGTTGCCCTGGCGCCGCGGTTGTCTGGCCCGGAACAAGCGCTGTCATCTCGACAACAGCAGGGGCGAGCATGTCCGCGCGGCGGCCGACTGTTCGCACGCGATCGCGTTGTCGTCGCCATTTTCGGCGGCCTGGAACAATCGGGAACGCAGTGCCTGTGCGAGCCGAGACACGGGAGGTGCGGCTGGCACGACCGGCGTCAGACAAGATCGAATCGAACGAAGAGGATCGGAATCCGCCGCTGTATCGATTTCAAGCTGGCCTTTCCGCAATGCCGCGACCGTCAGTCCCTGTCCGCAGAGGCCGCCGAGTGTTCGCGTCTCTGTGTCAGTTCGTCAGATCCCAGCTGACGCGGATCTGCGCGGACACCGTGATCTCGCCGGACGCGACCGGAACCGCGGCCGCGGGCGTCTCGAAGCTGCGCGCCATCGGGCGAGGCAGGGATACGGATTCTTCGGCCAGACTGTGGATCTTGCCGACCGCGATGCCGGCGGTCTGCGCGTAGAGATTGGCCCGGTTCTTCGCGTCTTCGATCGCGCGTCTGCGTGCCTCGTCGAGCACCTTCTGCGGGTCGGCAAGGAGAAACTGGATGCCGTGCATCCGGTTCACGCCGGCGGCGGCGAGGTCGTCCAGCAGCCTGCCGAGCTTGCCGAGGTCGCGCACGCGGACCGTGAACCCGTTTGTCGCCGTGTAGCCGATCACGCGGGAGCGGTCGGGAGCTCCCGTCCGCTCGACGCGGCTGTAGCGCGGTTCGACCGAGAGCCCGCTGGTCTGGACGTCTCGTGCCTCGATTCCCGACGCGCGGATCATGTCGAGCACCTTGGCCACCGCGGTGCTGTTCTGGCGCAGCGCCGTGCTCGCGGTGTCGGCGTCGGTCGCCACCGCGGCGCTGACGAGCGCCGTATCCGGGACGGCGTGCACTTCCCCGCTGCCGACGACAGTCAGCGTCCGTTCCCGGACCGTTTGTGCCGAAACCGCAGTCGCAGAAAGGCTGATGGAGAAAAGGAGCGCGCTTGCGAATGCCAGGCTGGCTCTCGTGTTGGACATGATCTGCTCCTCGTTCTGCAGATTTGAACATTTCAGGCCTTCGTGGCTCCGGTCCTCGAAGCGCCGGTTCTGCTGCTTGAGCTACGGTTGCCGCGAAGAAAAGGAAAGTCCCTCAGCCGGCCTCACACCCCAGAGCGTGCAGCGTCTCGAGCCAGCGCTGGCGGCGGGCGTGGCCCTGCCGCCAGCCGCCGCCGGAGCCACGATCGCGACGATCAGTCCCAGCCCGAGCGCAAGGCTCAGCGATCGCTCGCCGAGGATGCCGAGAACGATCCAGGGGAGGAATCCGACGACAAGCCGCACCATTGCAGATGCTCTTGAAGAATGATGCAGACGCTCTTGAAAAATGACGAAGCTTTCGAAACTTCGACCGTCGGCAATCGCCGTTCATTGAGAAGAGCCGAAGCCGTCCCGCGACGGGGGCGCCACGGCGCTGAATGCCCTTGGCGCGAACGAGCCGCTGCGCCGCCGGTAAGATGGTGTCCTTGAACACAACAAATCCCTCATGTGAAATCGTGCAGCGATTCGTTCCGACGAGAACACATGACGGGCCGACCCCGCCGGGAGCAGGGTCCATGAACAGAGAAGACGAATACCAGCAGCACGCCGTCGAATGTCTCCAGATGGCGAGGACGGGTTCGACGCCGGAGATCCGGGTCCTCTTCCTCGAAATGGCGCGACGATGGGGCTTGCTGGTCGACTACGCGCAGAAGCACGGCGGCCGTTCCGTTCCGCCGCCGATGGGTTTCTCCTCGACGCGTTTCTGGTGAACTGCCGAGACCTTCCGTTCACCGCGGTCACGGGCGGTGGCCGGGCTGGCGTGTGATCGGGCCAGCAGACGTTTCGCGCCCCCGCGGAGGCCGAACGGCCAGCGAATCCGGCCCGGGAGCGATACGCGTCCGCTCGTTCGGCCGGGGTGTCATGCTGCGTACCGGCCGCGCCATCTCTGCGCCCATCTTTTTCCCCAAAGGTCTCCCATAGATCGGCGGCGAAGGTGCCCGACGGTCGCGCTCACCCGATTGCGCGAGGGATCAGCCGCTTTCGCGATACTTAGTCGTTTGCAGCAGCCACGAGGAGCTTTGCGATGCTCTCCGCCTTGCGTGCGGCCGGTCACCTGCCGCTCCGGATCTCCGTCGGCCTGGTATTCGGCGCGGCCGCCATGGTGGCTTCGATCCATTCCGGCGCCGCGCAGTCTGCGCCCTCCGAAACGCGATCGGCGGACAATGGCTGGTGCGTCGACGAAGGTGGCAAGGGCGGATCGATCTCCTGCGCGTACGACAACTTCCTGTCCTGCATGGTGGCGGCTCTGCGGGCGGGGGGATCCTGCGTCGAACGATCGAAGCTGACGACGGTCGATACGGACGGTGCCGCGCCCGCGAAACCGGCGCGTTCAAGCCCCGCGCCGAGGCGGAACGCCCTGGCACCGGCCGCGCGCCGCAGCCCGGCGCCGCGCAAGACGACGTTGTCGGCCGCCGATCGCGAGAAACTGTTTCGCGAATTCATCCGCTGGGACCAGCAGCGTTCGGCCCAGTAGATCGTCAGCCGGCCATCACTGGCGGCGATGTCGGCATCAACCGGGATGGCGGTGCGCATCCCGCCTGACGGTTCTGTTCATCGGGGATTCATCGTTGTGACCGCCGGAGTGTTGAATTTCCGCCGTCTTGACACTTTTCCGCACGCAATTTGCCCATACGGACGGCTTGAATCTCCGTTGGGATGAAGGAGTTCCCAGGGGATGTCCATGTCGGACGAAGTGTCGTATTTCTCACGGTTCTTCCTGAAATTCGTCGAAATCATCGCCGCTGGCCTCGCGACCGCCGTCAGCGGCTATCTGATTGCGCACCTCGGCAGCTTCATGTCACCTCCGGCGGCGACCAACGTTCAGGTCGATGCGCCTGCGAGCGCCATCTCCACGAAGGTGCCGCCGCAATCGAGTTCTGCCGCGCCGATCGCCGCCGGCGAGACGCATTCGGTGCCTGCGCGCGATCCGGAGACCCTTGCGAAGCCCGCCCAGCCGATGCGTGAAGCCGCGAAGCCCTCCAGGGCTGCACCGCCCGCCAGGCGCACGAGAAGCGACAGCGCCGTCGCGGAACGAAGGCGCGAGGAGAAATCGGTCGAAGCCCAGGTCCGTGCCGCGCTCGCCAGCGTCGATGCGGCAAGGCCCGCGCCGCTCGAGGCGACGCGACATCTGCCTGACGCGCCGCCGCCGGCGGCCTTGCCGAGTTCTCCGGCCGTCGGGGAGCCGCGGGGCGTCAAGATCGGCGAGCCGAGAGGCACCGATGCTGCGCCGTCCGCTGCGGTGCCCCGCGCCGCGGTCCCGCCTGCCGTCGAAGCCGTGCCGCCACCGGTTGCGCCCGCGGCGCCGCCCTCGGAAATCGCCGCGCCTGCGCCACCTGCGACCGAGCGCGAAGGCGTGTTGTCGACGCTGGCGCAAATTCCCCAATGGCTGCGCCCTGCGCCGGCCCAGCCGAGCGACGACGTGCTGCGCCCGCCGATGCCGGTTGGGCAATGAGCCTCCGGCGCCGCCTTTTTCCTGATCCGCCGGCTCTGTGACGGGCGAGCCGCCGCGGCTTTCGGCCTGTCGAACCGGCCGCCGGCCGCCGATACGCGCGGCGTCGGCAGGGGGCTCGATTCGCAGCTCTCGGTTCGTCGACGCGACAGGCGATCGGTCGTACCGCGGCGAATTCAAGCACGTAAGTCCGAATCGTGACGATTGCCGCCGATGCGACGCGGTCGCGGGTCCCTTCCGCCAGCGGCGAATTCCACTATCTAGGCGAGGCGCGCACGCCGGGATCAGGAGCATGCCAAGGGAGAATGCAGGATGGCCAAGGGTATCAAGGAGTTGCTCGCCGAGGCCAACGCGGTGGTTCCTCGGACGACGCCTGCGGCAGCGCAGGAGATGATGGCCAAGGGCAACGTGCTGATCGTGGATGTGCGGGATGCGCCGGAGGTGGAAAAAAGCGGAAAGATCGGCGGCGCCGTGCATGTGTCACGCGGCATGCTGGAATTCCGCGCCGATCCGGAATCGCCCTATCACGACGAGAATTTCACCAAGGACCGGACAATCATTCTCTATTGCGCCTCGGGTGGGCGGGCGGCGCTCGGCGGCAAGGTGCTCAAGGACATGGGCTACGAGCGCGTCTACAATCTCGGCGCTTTCAAGGACTGGGTCGAGGCGGGCGGCGCCGTCGACAAGCCGATCGAGTCGGGAATGTGAGCCCGGCTCTCCTGTCCCGCGCACTTCTATCTTTTATCTTTGGCCAGTTCGATCTATCGCGGCGAGGCCTGCAGCAATCCCAAGGATCTCGAAGGCGTGCGTCTCGGCGCGCCGTAGGTGTCGGGAATCTTGTCGGCGTAGGCCTCGATCCAGTCGCGTGAGCCCGCTGTCTGGCGGTCATGGCGCAGCGCGTCGTCGACATGGCTGGCCGAAGCCGGATCGGAAATCACGCGCTTCATGATCCTGCGGTAGCGGAAAACGAGCCATCCCCAGCGGGCGCAGGTGACGCCGATCTCCACGGCGCGTCTGGGATAGAAGGTCAGCGGGCTCTCGATCGGCAGGCCGCTCCGCCGCTGCATTCGCACCTTGCGCCGGACGAATCCGAACTGCAGCGGATGCACCCCCTCGATCCTGGTCGCCCCGGAAAACACCGTGATGGCATCGAGAATCTTCTTCGGGCTGAGTCCGCAGGCGACCGCGCGACGCAGCACCGTTTCCACGTGTGCATCGGTGTAATAGAGCGCCCAGGCGTCGCGGTAGATCTGCGCCCAGGCTTCCCGTGACATGACGGCGTGATCGGTGCACACGTGTTCGAGGTCATACTTGTTCATGTCCGGATCCACCGGCACGCCGCGCGCAAGCAGGTTCTTGTGGTCCTCGGAGCCGGGCAGCGGCGTGAGGCAGAAGAACTCCAGCATGTCGATCGGCAGCTCGCGCTGGATGATTTCGATGTCTCGCGCGATCGTTTCCGGCGTGTCGCTCGGAAAGCCGAGAATGTAGCCAGCCCAGGTCAGCACCTTGGCGCGCTTCCAGGCCTGCAGCATTTCCCGGTATTCCCAGATCTTGTTCTGTCGCTTCTTGGTACCCATCAGGGATTCGGGGTTGATGTTCTCCAGCCCGATGAACACCGCGTTGCAGCCCGCCCGCGCCGCCTTCTCGATGAATCCGGGAAGGCGGTGGCACAGGGTGTCGACCTGCAGCAGCAGTCGGATCTTGAAGCCGTCCCGTTCACGCAGCTCGATCAGGCGGTCGAGAATCGCTTCCCAGTTTCTGTTGCGGGCGAAATTGTCGTCGGTCACGAAGAAGCGCGTGATCCCCTGGGCGGCGTTGGCGCGGACGATCGCCTCGACTGCGTCCGCCGTGCGGTAGCGGGACTTTCGTCCCTGCACGTTGATGATCGTGCAGAAGCTGCATTGAAACGGACAGCCTCGCCCGGCGTCGAAGCTCGCGTAGTGTCCGGCGACGCGCGTGACGACCTCGCGTGGCAGCAACGGCATCGACGACTCCGCCATGTCGGGCAGATGGCCGAGATAGTTGTAGACCGGCTTCTGCTCCCCGCGCGCGATGTCCTGCACGAGGTTCTGGATGCGTCCTTCGCTCTCGCCGGCAAACAGGGTCACGCCGAGCGCCAGGGCTTCCTTCAGATCGGGCGGGAGTTCCGGCAGCATCGCCATGCAGCCGCTGACATGAAAGCCGCCGATGACCACGGAGACCCCGGACGAGCGGAACTGCCGGGCGAGATCGAGCGCCCGGGGGAACTGGTTGGACTGCACTCCGACCAGTCCGACGAAGCCGCTCCCGGCCGCCTTGATTGCACGCGCGATCCCGGCGACGTCGATGATGGTGTTGCATTCGTCGTAGGCGTCGATCTCGATGTCGACCTCAGGGCCCAGCACCTTCTGCTCGGAACACGCGGACAGAAGGCCGTGGAGGCTGGCGAGGCTGTTCGACGGGATGGTCGAGCGCCACCACTGGATCACGTAGCCCCGGTCGTCGTAGTGCGACGGTTTGATCAGAACGATTCGGAACCTGCGTTTCGCATCGGCGTGGCGCTTCGGCACGGCTTCACCTCCGACGTCAACGACGCTCGTCGACGCAAAGAATGACAAGGGAAGCGATCCTGGCGTGCGCGGCTCGGACTGCGTGTCACGTTCGGACTGTATGCGTGAACTTACGATGCCTCGTTTGCAGTTCGGCGACAAGGAGAAGCAACGCGGATCCGAACCGGAAGCGCGCGTTCTCACGAGCAATGTGACGCGCCTGCATCAGCAGACGGGCGACGCTTATGCCTCATAACGTCTGTTTGCCTGAGAATGCCCGCGCGCGCCGCCGACACGTCGCGAGGATTGCGGCAAGGCGTCCGATGCGGAACGGATCGCGAGGAATCGTCCGACGCGCGTCTCGCCGCAAGCACGCCGGTCCGGGATCCTCCGTTTGATCGGAAGGACTTGTCGCGCGCCGGCGTGCGAAGAATCCTCTGCTCCAGGAAATGTGTGCCCATGAAGCGAAGACGCGACCCGTTACCTCCGTGCGCCAGGCCGCACCCGCTAGGCTTGCGTGGTGGCGCAGACGGGAACCTGTGGCATGCGGACGCGCCGCTGGCCGACGGTATCCGGATTGAAATGAACCGGCGAATCACGCCTCGTTCGCCTGGGTCCTGAAAAAGGGTTGAAGATGCTCCGAAAGATCCTGGTGATGGGATTGCCGGGCGCGGGAAAGACGACGCTTGCCCGGCCGCTTGCGGCACGCCTCAATGCGGTTCTGTTCAACGCCGACGAGATCCGGGCGAACATCAACAAGGATCTCGGGTTTTCCGAGCACGATCGGATCGAGCAGGCACGGCGTATGGGATGGCTGTGCGACCAGGTGGTGAGAACGGGCGGTTTCGCCATCGCGGATTTTATCTGTCCGACGCCGGAAGCGCGCCGGGCCTTCCAGAGCGAGGGCGATGCGTTCATCATCTGGATGGACCGCATCAAGGAAGGGCGGTTCGAGGACACGAATCGGTTGTTCGTGCCGCCGTCGCGCTTCGACGTGCGCGTCCCGGCCGAGGGGACGCCGGAATATTGGGTGGAATACGTGGCCCGGCAGGTCCGGCCGGTCTTCAATTCGAAGAGACCAACCGCGCTGTTCGTCGGCCGCTACCAGCCATTCCACGAAGGACACAAGACGCTCATCGTCGAAGGAATCCGTCGGGTCGGTCAGGCATGCATCGCGGTCCGCGATACGGCGGGAATCGACGAGAAGAATCCGTTCGGGTTCGAGGACGTGCGGGCGCGCATCGAGCATGCGCTGCGCGAGCACGAAGGCCGCTTCATCGTGGTGCCGCTGCCGAACATCACCAACGTGTTCTATGGGCGCGATGTCGGCTATTCGATCGAGCGAATCGAGCTCGATGAGAAGGTCCAGTCGATTTCCGCCACCAAGCTGCGGGGACGCATGGCGTCGGGCGCGTGACCGGGCGATGCGCGCCCGCTTCGGGCGTCAGTCCGGACGCGCCTTCGTTGTTCGCGGCTCCATTGCCGCGAGCGCAGCAAGCCCGCTGCGCGCGTCGATCGTGGGCCGCCATCCGGCCGCCATCAGCTTGTCGGGGGAGGCGACCAGCGAACCGGCGAGGCGGTCAAAGAGATCACCGCGGCCGACGAGCCTGAGGGCGGCGGCGAAGACGCGCGGCGGAACCGGGACGAGCCCCGGCCTGCGGCCGAGCCCGGCGCGCAGGCTGGCGATCATCTCGGCCGGAGTCGATGGCGTGGGATGAGCGACGATGAATGTCTCGTCGAGCGTGGCGGGGCTTTCGAGCGCAAGCCGGATCGCCGCGACGAGATCCGTCCGCGAGACGAGCGAGCGCGGATTGCGCAAGGCGCCGAACGGCAGCGGGCAGGGGGTGCGCGCAAGCCGGTTGAGTGCGGCCAGGTTCCCCTTCACGCCCTCGCCATGGACGAGGACCGGCCGCAGGATCGTGAACGGCACGCGCGAAGCGCGCACGGCGGCTTCGGCGGCGAGCTTCGAGCGGCCATATGCGTCGGTCGGACGCGGCTCGTCGCGTTCGGTGAGAATCCTTTCGGCGGCGGGCCCGGTCTGCGCGCGGATCGAGGAGATGAACACGAAGCGTCTCACCCCGGCTTGCCGTGCCGCGGCGGCGAGCTGCGCCGTCGCCTCGTGGTTGATTCGCTGGTAGCAAGCCTCTGCAATGCCGCGGCCCGCGTGCGCAATGCCGGCGAGGTGCACGATGGCGTCGACGCCGGCGAGTAGCGGGCCCCAGTCGAATGCCACCGACAAATCCGGATGAGTGGCGACTTCGACGGTGCCATCGAATGCTGCCCCGCCGCGTACGGCGACGCGGACCTGGTGCCCGGCCTGCGTGAGAACGGGCACGAGCGCGCGGCCGACGAAACCCGAGGCGCCCGTGACGAGAACCCGCCTCACCCGCGGCCCCGCTGCAGCACGAAGAGCAAGCCGCCGACGAGCAGGCCGCCGCCGATGAGCGTGAGCCCGTCGGCCGCCACCGAATTCGCCCGGACGGCGGCGATTGCCAGGACGAGCAGGCCGACGTTCACGCCGAATACGCGTGCGATCACCTGCGGAACGGAAAATCCGCGCTCGGTGGCGACCTGGTAGAAGTGGGAGCGATGCGCCTGCGTGATCCGCTCGCCGCGCGCCAGCCGCCGGAACAACGTGATGGTCGCGTCGGCCAGGTAATAAAGTGGAAGCAGCAGGGCCGCCGCGACGTGGCCGCTGCCCGCCAGTTCGACGAGAAGCCGGAACAGGATCAGGCCGATCGGCAGACTGCCGACGTCGCCGAGAAAGAGCCGCGCAACCGGGCGATTGAACGGCGCAAAGCCGATCATGCCCCCGAGCAGGGCGGCGGCGATCATCGTGACGGAGGAATCGGACGCGCCGAGCACCCCGAAGAGGACGAGGCCGGCCGTGACGGGCACGACTTCGACGACCGTCATCCAGTCGATTCCGTCCATGAAGTTGACGAGGTTGACGAACCAGAGCCCGGCGATCAGCAGCGCGGCGCGCTCGAGCCACCAGGGAACGACCGGCGAAATGCGAAGGTCCGGCGGCAGCGCCGCCACGACCGCGAGGACCGCCGCCATCTGGATGAGCAGCTTGGGCAGAGGGCCGAGCACCACGATGTCGTCGACCGCCCCGGCGAGCGCCAGCACCGCGACGGCCGCGAAGATCAGGCCGATGTGAGCCAGCATGGCGCGATCGGCGCCGGTGGCGAGCAACACCGTCCCCGCCACCGCCACCGTGGCGAGGATCACCGCCATGCCGCCGCCCTGCGGGGTCGGAACCTTGTGCGAGGAGCGCGCATTGGGGCGCGCCAGCGCGTAGCGCGCGAGCAGCGGGCGCAGGAGGAGGATGAGGAGAGCGCAGACCGCCGCCGAAGCGATCAGAACGAGCGTCAACGTCCCCGGCATGCCCGCAGCACGGTCCATGTCAGCGATCGATTGCGGCTGCGCCGGAGAGGGCGGGGGTCATCGAGGCGGGATCTTACGAGATTCCAGGCGGCCACGATACAGCATCTGGCGCGATGTCGCTCGCTTCCCGATCGGCCCGGCCGAGATTTCGCTGACAGGCTAGCCGGCCCGCACGCGGGCGCCGTGATGGGACTTCCACCACGCCAAGGTGCGGCGGATCCCGTCCTCGAGCGAGGTGGCCGGCCGCCAGCCAAGCTCCCGTTCGGCTTTGCGGCAGTCGAGGGCGAGCCGGGTCTCGATGCTCGGCCGGGTCAGGTCGTGCTCGATCCTGAGCGGACGACCGGTGGCGTCGGCGATCATGCGGACTAGGTCCTTGACCTTGGTCGCCTGGCCGGAGCCGCAATTGTAGAGCGCGAAGGGGGCGGCCTGGCGCTCGACCGCGCACAGGACGAAGTCGACGAGGTCGTCGACGTAAAGGAGGTCGCGCGCCTCCTCGCCCTTGCCCCAGACGACGAGTCGGCCGTCAGCGGCGGTCATCGCCTTGGTGACGGTGGCGCCGAACACATGGCTGCGCTCGAGGTCGAACTTGTCGTGCGGCCCGAAGATGTTGGTGTGCCGGATCACCGTGTGCCGGGTCACCCCCAGGCCGGCGAAGAACTCGCACATCTTCTCGATGTAGACCTTGGTCCAGCCGCTGGCGAAATAGCGCGGATTGAGCGGCGCATTGGCGTCCCAGTCGGTTTCGCGCAGGGGCGAGGCGCTCGACGGCAGCATGACGCTGCAGCTGAAGAAGACGAAGTGCGCGGCGCGGCTGTCGAAGGCCTGGCGCAGCAGCAGCGAGTTCATTACGGCGTTGTCGGTCACGTGGATGTAGGGACGCTCGACGATGTCGCGCGAGCCCGACGTGGTGGCCGCCGCCTGGATGATGACGTCCATCCCGGGCACGACGCGCGCGACGTCGGCGGGCGAGCGCAGGTCGGCCTGATGCCACGTCACGCCGGGGCAGTCGTAGGCCGGGCGGGTGAACCGGACGGCGTGCACCTCGAATCCGCCGGCGCGGGAGAGCGCCTCGGTCAGGTTTCGACCGATGAACCCGGTCGCGCCGCAGACGAGGATCTTGCGTGCGGGCATGCAATTGTGCTTCCACATTCTACGAGTTTGGCGAGGCGATCGCGGTGCGACATGAGCGGTAAGCGCGAGATCAAGCCCGAATTTAGCTTTCGCTTCACGATCGATGAAATCAAGGAATTTTATGGCTCAGCGGAAGGCGCATTCGAAGCAGGCGACTACCTGATCGCTGCACAACTTGCAGAGCCCGACAGCGAACTAAAGGGGTGTTCCCTTGTTTTAGCGGGGCTAACTCAGCAGGGCCTCGCCGTACTGACCGACGAGCGAATCGCTGGCGAAAGGGCCGTGCTGTGCCGTGCATTGGCGCTTTGGCTTCTCGATCGGAACACCGAAGCCCGCACCACTCTGGAAGCCGGCAGAGGTTCTGGCTCATCTTCCCGGGTCGAGGAGTTTCGGCGCCTGCTTGATCGAGATGACATCAATGTTTTCATCACCGGTGCAATGCTGCCGATCTTCCGGGATCACCATTCGGCGAGCATGCTAGCGCCGAGCTTCAAATATGGCCCGATCACTACAAAATATGTGGCGAGCCAGATGCCAGAGAATGCATATGACTACCGACTAAGCGACCCATTCGACGAATTCATTGCGGGCTTGCCAGAAGAAGAAAAGCCGGACTTTCTTTTCGCGCTCTCTCCACAGTGGCTACTTCCTAGGAATTTCCATAAGATCAAACAGCCGAAACTATTGTGGTGTCACGACACGGATGTGTTCGCCTATAGGAGCGTCGATGACTTCTCGATTTTCGACATCGGGATATGCGGCTGTAGCCAGGAGCACTTCGAGCTAAGCCGTGTGGCGCGGCTCCACAGCGTCGCCAACATCATGTCCAATCCTCTCAACATGCCATTTCCGGAGACGCGTCAGCCCGTCAAGAAAGATATCGACGTTATCTTCTCAGGGTCTTCTCTCGATCCTTTTCACTCGGAAAAACCTCGGTTCATATACCAGCTTGCTGAGCTCAATGACCCGCACGTTATTCGTATTGTCGATGGCCACGTTCCGGAAAAGCAGTATTTTGATCTTCTGGCAAGCTCAAGATTTCTTGCGATGGTCGGCCGTCAGGCTGGCGCTCCTTCACCACGGTGGCGGGATGCGTTGGCGAACGGGTCATGTGTGCTGTTCCCGGAAGGCACATTCTACGATGAAGTCAGTCCGGGATGCTTCCCTTACCGAGCTTGTTCAATTGCGAGTGATGTCCGTCGCAATCTGAAGCAGATTGATAGGGCAGCCCGTGAGCACCCAGATTTCATGGAATGCATCTCTGCCGAGGTTTCTGCCCGGTTCGCTGTCCATCGACAAACGCGCGAAAAGCTTTTTGAAATTCAATTGAAATACGCGGCCTTCCTTGCGCTCGTCTGGCAAGACATTGTGCCTGCGGAAAGGCCGCAGCGTAGACATGTGTGGCTGACTCCTTGCATAGACAGTGCCATCTTCGGACGAAGCAACGTACGCGAAAAAGTGGCAGGAGTTGCGGCGAACATAGCCGATGATGAGCTCTGTGATTGCGTTGGATATAACGCAGCTGCGCAGCTGCACGAGAAACTGGTCGTTAGCTTTGAATACGAAGACGAGCGAGTGAACGAATGGGCCTCACGGGCTGACGACTATTTTTCAATTGGCTTGGAGCGACATCCAAATTCGCTGCTGCTACGGTTTAATCAAGCTCATTGGCAGTTTTTTAAGCCCGGAGGTGAGCGTGCACTGGGCGTGGAACTATTCCGATCTATTCTTGAGAATTTCGATGACCTCGTATTTGACGTAGCCGATGCGGATGTGGGGCTTCCATATACCTTGCTGGATAGAGACCCCATCTTTCCTTACTACGAGTACGCTGACGCAGCGACCTACGAATTGGTGACCTTGAACACACCTAACTTCAAAAAGACGCGGGTAGAAAACTATGGTACTCGCGAAATCTTACGCTCTGCGTGTCATGGATACGTGGGGTGGTGGCTGCTCACGGAAGGGGATCGCAAGGGTGGGCTGGCTGAATTCAAGAAAGCGACTGACATTTTTCCACATGGATTGCCACTCTTGCGCATGCATTTTGAAGCGCAAGTCGCGCATTGCGTGTCATCGAACACGATAACTAGGAAGGATGTCGACGCCCTTCTTGACTGCATGTTCTCGCTTGCAAATATCTACCCGCCCGTACTCTTAACGCACATAGCGGCCGTCCTTCCAACTTTAGTGTCGATTGGAGAGGAGGGTGCAGCTCGTGAACTGCTTGCAGGGTGGTACAAGCTGGGAAACATTATCTATTCAGCGCAAGGAACAAGCCGTTTCCACGACGTGGAGCGATTCAAGCTATTGTACCATTATCGACATCTGCTACCGGAAACACTTCGAAGGCGCGTAAGGGCTGGACTTTCGGATCGCAATATCGATCGAGATCTGACTCAGTTGGAAAAGGCAATGGTTCAGGCTGCAAAGACTTACAACAAAAGAAAGGTACGGAGGCAGATTGAAGCAAAGCAATGGTGGCTTTGGATTGTTGGCGATCACCCATGCGTCGATCATCCGGTGTCAGCCGCACTTCTCTGGCGCGCATTCAAAGTGTGGTGTCGTTTGCCCGTCGGGGTGAAGCTAATGTACTTGGCGAAAGCGTGGGAGCGTGCACGGAGCGGAGACATCAGACAGGCGTGCATTCGTGCGCAACTCTGGGGCACGACGAGTATTTGGTCACGAGATTTCGCGTGACATTCTGCTTTTGCCCTCTCTGATATTCGTCAGAAACGCCATTCCTCCGCCCATGACGGTTTCGAAAATGCCGGTGAGTCGCGCTGCGGATCGCGAATTTCCTCAAGTCGGCGAATGAGGGTTTCCGCTTCTATATGTAACGGTTCAGTATCATGAAGGATCGATTGGATCGCCGGGTGAGAAATTCGCGTCTTGTACAGCTTTATCGCCTCATGATAAAACCAAATATCGTCTCGCAGAAGCGTTGTGAGATGCTTCAATTCATCGTCCGTCAGTGCGGCTTTTGGAGGGGGCGCAGAATCGTTGATCAGCGCATTGGTTACGTTGATCTGGCGGACAAAGAGAATATTTTTCATGCCGAGAAGATACCCGGCGACCGTCGCGAATTCTGAGATGCGATCGGTGAACCCGTAGAATCCAAGTTCGCTGAGATTGTCCAAGCACTGTTGAGCTGATCCCGTTCCGTTCGGCGTGATTGTTCCGTCGCCGGTCTTATCAAAAAACTTGAATTGCGGGCCCAGCTGCCGGTGCATCATCTCAGCGTATTCTATGAACGACATTCGGCCGGAA